>JANPPB010000196.1:0-1767 GCA_031428295.1 Segetibacter sp.
TACCTCAGCTAACATTCCATCCTCTTCATGATCAATCACTTCGTTTAACCCGCCAGATTTTGTTGACACAACCGGCAATTGCATAGACATGGCTTCGAGTACCACATTGGCAATGCCTTCGTATACGCTTGAAAGCAAAAAGAGGTCGGCATTGTTGTACAAGCCGAGCATTTCTACCTTATTCTTTTTACCTAGTAATTTCACTTCGTTCTCCAGTTGCAGGGTGTGAATGTGAAAAATGACTTCTTCTTTTTGCGGTCCATCACCTACAATCAGCCAGGTAAAATTGATGCCTTCATCTTTCAGCTTTTTGATTGCCAACAGGCCGGTTAAATAGCCTTTTTGAAAAGTAAATCTGCCAACACTAAGTATGGTTAATGAAGTATTTGGCTGGTATGGCTTGCTGCGGGTAAACCAGGCCACATCAATGGAGGGTCTGTTGATAAAAATCTTTTCAGGCTTATCGCAATATGGAAGTATGGTTGATGCCATATCTGCTGAAACACAATGGATGCTATCAACATTTTTAAACACCTCCCTTAATTGACTTTTTCTTTCGGGCATGGTCAGCGGCTTTACCTTTTCAGCCGTGCCCCTACAACTTACAACGGTTACTGCTTTTAATTTTTTAATAACCTCAGTGTAAACAATTGCCAATGCTGAAAATTCAAAATGAATGATATCAAACGTTCGGTTTTCAAAAACTGAATAAAGCAATTTTTGCCTGCTTGCATTTTTATAATCATTTGCAGACTTAGGTGTATGAAGAAAAATTGATGGTTTCTTAATGAGTAATTTAACCCAGTCAATACTTGTTTTTGGTATAGCGGGTGGAACAATTTCAAGGTTTGAAATTGCTTTTAAATGGTACAACTCAGCAAGTTTGTTATCGGTTGTTTTACGATGAATGAACACGGTAACGTTGTGGCCCCGTTTGCATAACTCCAGTACTTTGTTGGTAATAAAAGTTTCGCTGATTGCAGGAAAGCTATCTACCACAATGGCTATGCGTAACATCAATGGATAAATTTATTTCGATGATAGTCGTTCCAGTTTACCAGGCTGTACAGGGCCCATATAAACCAGCTCCAATCCTGCTCGCCTGCAAAATGTTGCTGCAATAAATTTTTAATCTCCGCCTTGTTGAAATGAATAGCCAGGTCGGAAGGCATATTCATCAGCTTGTCTTTAATATCACTTTTCAAAACTCCTTTAATCCATTCGCCCAGTGGTATAATAAACCCCTTTTTGGGTTGCATTACCAACTCGCGGTTAGAGTGCTCTATCAGCAATTCTTTCAAATTCATCTTGCCAATTCCATCTTTCACACAATCAGTATAAGGCAAATGCGTACTGTATTCAATTACCGAATTAGAAAGCAAAGGAACCCTCACTTCTAAGCTGTGGTACATGCTGGCACGGTCAACTTTTATTAAAATTCGCTGCAGGTGAATATCAAATTCAAGTTTACGCACAACGTTCATTAGTGAAACCGCATCAGTTTGCAATGCTTCGGGTTGTTTATAGAGTTGCTGCATCCACCATGACCGGGTTGCTTTATGCTTAAACAATTTTGGCAGCCAATGATCGGCACCTGTTATAAAAAGCGACCGGTAATAAAAGGCTGGAAAATCGTATTCTTCCAAATGTTTTTTAATGATGGTTCGCGGGGAGGAACGGGTAAACTTCTCTCTTACAAAACCTGCAAAGCGCTGTACTTTATTTTTTTGATATTGAAGACCCTGCTTAAGCATTTTGCTGTTGCGT
>JANPPB010000197.1:0-9500 GCA_031428295.1 Segetibacter sp.
AATTGGTGCCGGTATTGGTGCAAAAACTTTTAAAAACGAAAGCGAGGCTTTTGAACAAATGAAACCTTTGAATTTAGTTGAACCTACCAGGGCAGGTGAATACAACGAGCACTACCTGGAATGGAAAAAGATACTGGATAATATTTTGGTTCAATAATGACGACTGATTTTATGTTGTTACGTCAAACGTGAAATGTGAAACGGTAAGGTTCCCATATACACTTTTTACTTTTCATCATTCCCATTTCACGTTTGACGTTTCACTATTCAATTATTCTTCGCCAAGCCGGGCAATTTCTCCTTCATCCAAATCGTGTGTACGGGTGTGCAACATAAAATCAGGGTCCATCTCTATGTCATGGTCTGCTTGCCTGTGTGCCTCTAAAACCTTTTCATCAGGGCCTTTGGAAGGTGTGTATGTTGTAGAAGAAAATTTGCCGGGCATTTGCTGCTGATGAGGGGTAGTTTTCATGACACTTATTTTAAAGGATGATTACAAATTTTAAAATTTTCTCCGGTAAAGTCAACAAATATTATGGCGTAAAATTTTGTATCTTCTGCTGTTTCAAAATCAAAAATTAATGGTTCAGTTTTCTGCTATCATTCAAAAATTCGACAAGCAAGGCGATAAAACGGGGTGGACTTATTTGGTGGTTCCTGCTAAAATTGCACAGCAACTTCAACCCAATAATAAAAAAGCATTTAGGGTTAAAGGCATATTGGATGCCCATAATATTGTAGGGGTAAGCTTATTGCCTATGGGAGAGGGCGACTTTATATTACCCCTGAACGCTGCCATGCGAAAAGGCATCAAAAAACCTCAGGGAGCACAACTAAAAGCTTCCCTTGCAATTGATACAAACGAACCTCAACCTCCGGCTGAGTTAATGGAATGCCTGGCAGATGAGCCTGCAGCTTCACAACAATTTCAGTCGCTTACAAAATCGCACCGCAACTACTTTATAAACTACATATCAGGTGCTAAAACCGATGAAACAAAAGCCCGTAGAATAGCCCAGACCATCAATGCCCTGGAGCAGAAAATGGATTATGGGCAAATGATAAGGGCGGCAAAAGCCGACCGGAAAGAGTTGTTTGGATAAATTAAGTGTTGAGGCTATAACCTATGGTAGGACGAATTGATTTCTAATATCAAACAAGTAAAAGAAATGGCTAACAGTAAAATTCTCAATGTAAAGGGGACTGAAATTGCAATTATTCAGTCCCATGAAACCGACTACATTTCGCTTACAGATATGGTAAAAGGCTTTGGAGACGATACAATGATTTATAGTTGGATGCGGAACCGTAATACTTTAGAATTTATTGGCATTTGGGAAGAAATGAACAACCCTCGTTTTAAAGGTAACGAATTCGTAACCTTTAAAACCCAGGCAGGACTGAACAGTTTTAACCTTACTCCACGCAAATGGATTGAAGCAACCAATGCTATTGGCTTTATTTCTAAGGCAGGAAGATATGGCGGTGGCACTTTTGCCCACAGAGATATTGCCTTTGAGTTTGGCAGTTGGTTAAGCCCCGAATTTAAGCTGTACCTCATCAAAGAATTTCAACGTCTCAAGGAAGAGGAAAACGACCGCTTAAATTTAACCTGGAACCTTCAAAGAACTTTGGCTAAAGTAAATTATCAGATACACACAGATGCCATAAAAGACAATTTAATTCCAAAAGCATTAAGTAAACAACAAGTGAGTTTTGTATATGCCAGCGAAGCTGACCTGTTGAATATGGCCTTATTTGGTATGACAGCTAAAAAATGGAGAGATGCCAACCCAAAGGCAACAGGCAACATTCGTGACGAAGCAAGCATTGAACAGTTAGTAGTATTGAGCAATATGGAAAGCATCAATGCAGTGCTTATCCACCAGGCACTGCCACAATCTGAAAGATTAATTCAGCTTAATAAAATTGCCATTACACAAATGAAATCGTTAGTAAATAACCTAAGCCTGAAAAAACTAAAATAATATGAACTTATAAGGATTTAATACCGCTAATCTTTAAAGAGGGATTGGAGGAAGAACAAAAAGGCGAAGACCTTTATTATGTGAAAGTCTTCGCCTTTTATATATTGAGGGATTATAATGAAGCCATATCAATTACAAAACGATAACGAACATCGCCTTTCAGCATACGCTCATACGCAGTGTTGATCTCTTGAATAGGTATCACTTCAACATCAGAAGTAATGTTGTGCTCTGCACAATAGTCCAGCATTTCCTGGGTTTCTTTTATACCACCTATCAATGAACCGGCTACACGACGGCGCTTCATAATAAGGTTAAAGATCTCAAGCTTTGGCGACTCCGGAGGTACTCCCAACAATATCATCGTACCATCAGTATTAAGCAACTGCAGGTAATAATTAATATCGTGTGGAGCCGAAACCGTGTTAATGATAAAGTCAAAATAATTCATGTATGCCTTCATTCCTTCAACATCGGAAGTAAGGGCAAACTTATGAGCGCCTAATCTGGTGGCATCTTCTTTTTTTGAAGGCGATGTGCTGAGCATGGTAACTTCTGCGCCCATAGACGATGCTAATTTTACAGCCATGTGACCCAATCCACCAAGACCTAAAATTCCCACTTTGTGTCCTTTGCCCACTTTCCACTCTCTAAGCGGAGAGTAGGTGGTAATTCCGGCACATAAAAGCGGTGCCACCTTTTCCAACGGTAATTTTTCTGAAATATGCAACGTGTATTTTTCGTCCACTACAATTTGGCTTGAGTAACCACCATAGGTGGGTGTTCCATCAAAATAACGACCGTTGTAAGTTCCTACCATCCCCTTGTCGCAGTACTGCTCCAGGTCTTGTTTACAATTATCACAGGTGCGGCACGAGTCCACAAAGCAGCCAACACCGGCAAGATCGCCTACTTTAAAATTGGTAACATTCGATCCTACCTTCGAAATTTTTCCAACAATTTCATGTCCTGGCACCATTGGGTAAATAGAGCCTCCCCACTCGTTACGCACCTGGTGAATGTCGGAGTGACATACGCCGCAATATAAAATGTCAATCAAAATATCATTCTCTCCGGGTTCTTTTCTTTCAAATGAGTAAGGAGAAAGCGGATTGGTCTCATTTTGTGCAGCAAATCCTTTAACTGATAGCATATAATTTCTTTTTTTAAATGTTGATGTTAAATTTAAACAATGATTCCATGCAAATGTTTGCACAATTTAATCAGTTAGCTATACCCGATAAATATTTACTTTGTAACAGGCAGAAAAAATACAATATGAGTACTTACGTAAATCCGAATCGAATCAGGCAAATCACATTTTATGTTTTTCTGATTTTTATGTTCATCTTTCTGTTCTTGCAAATGCGCACATTTTTACCTGCGTTTCTAGGGGCGATAACTTTTTACATGTTGCTTAGAAAAAATATGCAAATCCTGGTTTTTAAGAAGAAGTGGAAAAGATCACTTGCTGCAGGGTTATTGTTGTTGCTTTCTTTTCTGGTGGTGCTGCTTCCTGTTTATGTCATGATCAATATTTTATCATCGCGTATTGGATACGCTATACGAAACTCAGACGTGCTGGTAGCTGCGGTTAATAAAAACATTATCATGATTGAAAACAAGTTTAACATTCAATTGATGACAGGCAATGCAGGCAGCATTAGCAATACGGTGGGTTCCTATCTTAAAACTGTATTGGGAGCCACTTTTAATTCGCTCACCTCGGTCGTACTCTTGTATTTCATTCTTTATTTTATGCTAATCAATACCCGCATTATAGAAAAGTGGTTATACCATTATATACCCCTGAAGCACCATAACCTTGCCGAGGTGGGGCATGAGTTAAAACAACTGGTAATTTCGAATGCCCTGGGCATTCCATTGGTGGCTATTGTACAGGGCATTGTAGGCCTGGGTGCATACCTTTTTTTAGGTGTAAACGATGTATGGTTTTGGTTCATTTTTACCTGTATTGCTTCCATGCTACCTTTTGTGGGTGCTGCCCTTGCCTATGTGCCGCTGTCCATTGTTTTGTTGGCAGGTAATCAGCAATGGCAGGGCATATTTATGCTGGTGTATGGCTTTGGTGTTATCGGGGTAGTTGACAATGTGTTCAGGTTTATGCTGCAGAAAAAAATGGGAGATGTACATCCACTTATCACAGTTTTTGGAGTAATTATTGGAATTAATTTATTTGGGTTTATTGGGTTGATATTTGGCCCCATCCTCATTTCCATGTTTATTCTACTTATAAAAATTTACCTGAACGAGTTTTCAGAAAGGAGAGTGCCTACCCCCAACCAGCTAATGGAGTAGCATACTTTATAAAAAGTTTTAACTTGTTATGCCACAATAAAATTTTTACTTTGATAGTTAAACAATGGCAAAGGTTTAATTTTATTATTGATAATTTAATTTCGCATGTTGAAAAAGAATACTGTATACATTTTACTGATAGCCTTTCTGGCAAGTGTTATTATGCCCATATCTGTAAGGGCTAAAACTGATGGAAAAAAGGCCACTGGCGACAAAAATTTCCCTTCATTACTCAACAATTCTTTTGACGCTCCATTATTAAAGGTTCAAAGTGATTCACTTTATAACTTAATGGGACTGGGTAACTATGGTTTGCAGCGTGAGGTTTTTTTTAAGGCATACAAGGGCTACAATTTTTTGTTGAAAAAAGGATTGGTGCGCAAGAAAAATATTTTAACGGTGTGCGATTACAGCCAGAGCAGCAACAATAAAAGGTTGTATGTTATTGATTTGAAGGAAACAAGAATGCTGTTCAACACCTTTGTATCTCATGGCAAGAATAGTGGTGGTGAGTTTGCCAACACTTTTTCAAACCTGGTAGAATCAAACAAAAGCAGCCTTGGTTTTATGTTGACCGCAGAAACTTATAACGGAAAGGCGGGCTACAGCATGCGTTTTGATGGTATGGAAGCAGGCATAAACGACAAGGTTAGAACCAGGGACATCGTACTGCACGGGTCTAATTTTGTAAATGCGCAAATGGTTGAAGCCAGGGGAATAATCGGCAACAGCCTTGGTTGCCCGGCTATACCAAACGATAAACGCAACCAGGTAATTGAAGCTATAAAAGGTGGAAGCTGTTTTTATATCCATCATCCTGACAATTGGTACAACACCACCTCATCAATCATCAATGCGAGTTTTGATATAGCCCCGGTAGTTCAACCGTCTGCAATAGCCAGGCAGTTAACCGGGCCGGACCATACTACTTTAGCCAACTCAACAAATACCGGTTTGTAAATTTTTGTTTATGTAAGGTTTAGTTACAATCCCTGTTCATTAGAGCGGGGTTTTTTGTTTTTGAGAAATTGCCACGAATGCACGAATAAATAAGCTTTTATAGAAGAGGCCAGGTTTTCCAGGAATGCACGAATAAAGTAAAATGATATAGAAATTGCCACGAATGCACGAATAATTAGCTTTTATAAAGGAGGTCATGTTTACCAGGAATGCACGAACGATTAATAAAGTTCACTACAAATCTTAATTCGTGCATTCGTGGCAATTTTTTTGCACTTTGTTATTCGCGGCAATTAATTGCGAAATCATCCGTTTATCAGCCATTTTATGCTGGTCTGCCTACAAACTTTATCTTCGCGAAATGAGTAGCAGAAAATTGTTTTGTCTTTTACTTTTTGTTCTTTTTTGTATTAAAAATGCAACACTTGCGCAAACCCCGTCTACAGCCGGCAGCGCAGAAATTTATGCCCAATTAAAAAAGCTGAATGTTCTTGGGAGCGTTTTATACATAGCGGCCCATCCTGATGATGAGAACAATGGCCTGCTGCCTTTTTTTGCCAAAGAAAAATTATACCGTACCGGTTACCTAAGTTTAACCCGGGGTGATGGAGGGCAAAACCTGATTGGCAGTGAGCAGGGTATAGAGTTGGGGTTGATAAGAACACAGGAGTTATTGGCTGCCCGTCGTATGGATGGTGCTGAACAATTTTTTAGTCGTGCATACGAGTTTGGTTTTAGTAAAAGCTCTGATGAAGCGCTTAAATTTTGGGATCATGATAAAATATTGAGCGATGCTGTTTGGGTAATTCGCCAGTACCAGCCCGATATAATCATCAAACGTTTTCCGCCCGATGCAAGAGCCGGACATGGCCACCATGCAGCCTCTGCTATTATTGCTGATGAGGCTTTTGTTGCCGCAGCAGATCCTACAAAATTTCCTGAGCAATTAACCCTTGGTGTTAAGCCATGGCAGGCAAAACGGATTATGTGGAATACCTTCAATTTTGGTGGAACCAATACCACAAGCGAAGACCAGTTTAAGTTAGAAGTTGGTGGCTACAATCCTTTAATTGGTAAAAGCTATGGAGAGTTAGGTGGGGAGGCAAGGAGCATGCATAAAAGCCAGGGAGAAGGCAGGCCGCGAAGAAGAGGACAGTTATATGAATATTTTTCGACAAGTGCAGGTGAGAAACCCACCACAGATTTGATGGATGGTGTTATTACCAATTGGAGCAGGATAGATGGAGGGCAATTGATCGGGCAAAAAATAAATGGGATCGTCAGCCAGTTTAATTTCAACAATCCTTCGCTTTCTGTAGCCCCATTAACCAATTTGTATGCTGCAATAAAAGCGTTGCCTGAAAGCAACTGGCGCAACAAAAAATTAGCCGAAACTCAAAAACTTATTGTGGATTGCCTGGCCTTGTTTGCAGAAGCTGTTACCCCGGATGAAACTGCCGTACAGGGAGATTCATTGAAAGTGAGCTTTAACCTAAATAACCGTAGCGATGTAAATGTGGCTGTAAAAAAACTAAGCTTGTTTTCTTCTCAAACTTTAATGCAACAACAAGTAACAGCATTAAAGCAAGGTGAAACAAATTCGATCTTTCATTTTGCAGGCAATAGTAAGCATGCAATTATGGATAGCATGGTTTCAATTCAAGTTTTAAATAATAAAAATATAACGGTTGATCATAGTTTTAAGTTAGACGACCACGAGCCTTTATCACAACCGTATTGGTTGGAAAATGGCATGGCCAGGGGCTACTTTGATGTACAAAATCCGTTGTTAATTGGCATGGCTGAAAATGAGGCAAATTTTATAGCCAGGTTCGTAATTGAAGTTAATGGACAGGAGTTAGTAATCGATAGACCCGTTCAATACAAATATGTTGATTTGGTAAAAGGAGAGATGTACGAGCCGCTCACCATCATTCCAAAAGTTACGGTGTATGTATCGCCAACCATTGTATTAAATAATGTGGTACCTGCAGTACACCCGGTTGTAAGAGTAAATTATACCAGTAACATTAATGCAAGCAAAGTACCCGTTACATTAACGCTGCAAAATGGTAGTAATGTTGACGTACTTAAAAATGTACCGATGGAATTTAAGAAGGGTGTGAGTGGATCAATTCCATTGGACATAAAATCGGTTTATACCAAAGGGCATAAGAACGATATGCACCCTGTGCTTTCTTTACAATTAGATGGAAAGTCGGCTTCGTTCAGCCAAAACCTGGCAACTATAAAGTACGATCATATACCATTTTTGAATTACTTCTACCGGGATAACCTTAAAATTATTGATAAGGAAATAAAGGTGGTTGGCAAAAAGGTAGGTTACATTATTGGAGCCGGCGATAAAGTGCCCGACGCCTTATTTGCAATGGGATATGATGTTTCTTTTTTAAACGAAGAAGACTTAAATGCTGAAAATTTAAAAAAGTTTAGTGCCGTTATTGTTGGTATTCGTGCCCATAACATTTATGAGTACCTAAGCAATAAAACCGATGTATTGAACCAGTATGTTGAAAACGGCGGTAACCTTTTGGTACAATACATGAAGAGCAACCAGGTGGGTTTAAAAAGAATAAAAGTTGGACCTTATCCGTTCTCAGTTGGCAGCATAAGGGTTACAGAAGAAGATGCAAGGGTTAAAGTATTGCTTCCTGCACATTCGGCTTTTAACTATCCAAACAAAATTACTGCCGAAGACTTTGATGGTTGGGTACAGGAGAGAAGTACCTACCAGGTTGACAAGGCTGATGACCATTATGAGAAGTTGATCTCAATGAAAGACACGAATGATAAAACGGAAGGTGATGGTAGTTTGGTAGTAGCAAAATACGGTAAGGGAAACTTTGCGTATGTTAGCCTTGTATTGTTCAGGCAATTACCAGCCGGCGTACCCGGCGCTTATAAAATACTGGCTAACTTAATTGCGCTTCCAAAAAATAAAATTCCCGCTGGTAAATAGAATTTTTGAACCGGACTTAAACAACAGCAAATGCAATCGAGAAGAAAGATAAGTTTTACAGTGCTCATTATCATAGGGCTTATTATTGGGTTTTTAATTAAGAGAGTTGCGCTGGGGCTTATTATTGGGATAGTGCTGGGTCTGTTAGCCAGCGGTATGATTTCTTCCGGCAACAAAGACAAACGCGATTTATAGCAACATATATTAAACCATTGCCTCCCGGTATCTGATAACGCTGCACATATGAAAGATGCTCCTGAAATAATTCCGCTATTTAAAAAATGGAGCCATTGGTATACAGTGGTCATCCTGTTCCTGCTTTTTCTTATTATCTTTTTTGCCTGGTTTACTAAATATTTTTCATGAGCAAAATTGACTGGATTGTTCTGGCCATAACGCTGCTTGCCATTATTACCTATGGCCTTTACAAAAGCCGTACAACAAAAGATCTTGATGGATATTTCTTAAGCAACCGCTCCATGCCGTGGCCCCTTATTTTGCTGAGCATTATGGGTACGCAGGCAAGTGCCATCACCTTTTTATCGGCCCCCGGCCAGGCATTTACCGATGGTATGCGTTTCGTGCAATATTACTTTGGACTTCCATTGGCAATGGTTGTTTTGTGCATCACTTTTGTTCCTCGTTTTTCTAAGCTTAGGGTGTTTACAGCCTACGAATTTTTAGAAAAACGGTTTGATCTCAAAACACGTGTACTTACTTCGTTCCTGTTCTTATTACAACGAGGTTTATCTACCGGTATCAGTATTTATGCGCCGTCCATTATTCTTTCTTCGCTGCTGGGGTGGAACATTTTTCTCACCAACATCATTATGGGTGGATTGCTGATTATTTATACTGTTAGTGGTGGCGCAAAGGCTGTTGCATACACACAGCAGTTACAATTTGTTATCATTTTTATAGGAATGTTTTTAGCGGGTTATATGATTGTTCACCAGTTACCCGAAGGAGTGGGTTTTATTGATGCGTTAAAGGTGAGCGGCGCTACGGGTAAACTGAACGTTATTACTACCGGTGTAAGTAATGGAAGTTTTGATTGGAAGGATCGTTACAACATTTGGAGTGGTGTAATAGGAGGATTCTTTTTAGCCCTTAGTTATTTTGGTACCGATCAAAGCCAGGTAGGCCGATACCTTACTGCTAAAAATAATACTGAGAGCAAGATAGGGTTATTGATGAATGGCCTGGTGAAAGTGCCTATGCAGTTCTTCATTCTGTTAATAGGCGCTTTGCTT
>JANPPB010000198.1:0-2443 GCA_031428295.1 Segetibacter sp.
GGTTGGAGACCTCTATTTATCCCTAAGTTCCTGGTCACGCTGCCCTAAGACCGGGAACAACCGTCCGACTTTTGATTGAGAATACCTGGGGAGAACGGGCAACCCTTGGTTTTGGAACATCCAGGCAGAACGAAACATTCAGGCAGAACGAGATTTAGCCATGTTTATTTTTTACTTTTCTCTTTTGACTTACAAACATCCCGCTCGTATACTTATCATACAACTCAAACAAAAACTCTATTCGTTTGGTTTCGTTTATGAAGGGCTGGGGGCGGTAGCAGCCGTCTACGGCTTTGTCTAATGCCTTGTGGGCTTTTACTAATACAGGGAGTAGTGAAGCATATAGTCAGGCTACTTCCAAAGCTTTTACTTCCAGCATAAAACCGAGTTTTTCCATTATGATTTCGCAATCCCGCCATTCAAGACCAAAAGCCTTTACATCGGCAGTTCCTAATTGTGCAAGAATATTTCTGATGGTATGTGCAGAATCATCCTTATAATCTGCATCAAAAAGGGCTTGTTCTGCCCACGCTACCAGCTCTGGCAGTGATATTCGATGCTGAAGATATGCAAGCAGTTTGGCTGCTATTATTTTTTGGGTTATCATTTTCTTTGCCAAGGCACCACTTGCAAGACATCCTTTGAAGGAGGCATTGGCAGGACAAAAAGTTGTGGTCGGTTTAAAAAAGTTCCTCTACTACCTGCCCTTTTGTTTTATCAAAGTGGTAAGCTATATCGTGTATAATTGAAGATAGTGTACCTACCCTGATAGGATTATGATTGGGTATAGTTACATGATGTTCGCCGTTTAGAGTAGTAGTTATTCGGATATGGCTGCCTGCTTGCCTTGTGACCACATACTTATACTTTCTGTTTAACAGCTTTATAAGATGGGAAGCATTTATGTCTCTGGGTATTTTCTTCAAGATGAAAAAACTTCTTCTTTTACCATGTGTAAACGAATAATACGTTGCTTCTCATCATCAAAATGGCATTTTACTGCATCTTTTACTGCATCTCTCAATTCGTTTAAAGTATCTGCTTCTGTAAAAACAGAATGTCCTAAAGCTCTTGCTTTAAGCCCACCCTCTTCACAATCTTCTACTATAAAAATGATTTCCTCCATAAATTTCAAAGATATTACCCGTTAAATTTAATTAAAAAAAGATACCAAAATGTAAGCAAAAAAATATACAATACGCAGTACAAGCAAGTGACCTCCTGCTTACTTAGGCTGGCGCTGCGGAAGACGCCGGCATAATTTTTCAAATCAGTTTTGTATTTTTTTATTGTATCGATGCAAAGTGTGAGCTCGAAATTGGATGAAAGATTATGAATTTTAATTGCTCGTTCAGAATACCTTCAGCCAGAATTTGAAAGTGTTGCCAAACGAAAACCATTTTGTTTTAAAAGTTTTAAACCTTTTTATGCATCAGGATAAACTTTTAATTTTTGCAAGTGCAGCTTTCTATAGGATGCTCCTATCGAGCTGATCTGCTTCTTTTTACTTTTTGATTTGCCTTATCACCCCCAAACATCCCACTCGTAATGCCTCATCCTCGATCTCCCGAAAAATCGGGACTGGCTTTCTCCAAAGGAGAAGGAAGCCCGGCATCATTTTTCATTTTTGCTTTAGTGGTTTTCTTTTTTTCATTAGCAAATAGTCCGGCAGTATAACGATCATACAACTCAAACAAAAACTCTATTCGCTTGGTTTCGTTTATGAAAGGTTGGGGGCGGTAGCAGCCGTCTACAGCTTTGTCTAATGCCTGGTGGGCTTTTACTAATACAGGGTGGCATTGTGTTGGGGTCGTATAGCAGTGTAAGGCTTACATTTGAATTGGATCATGCCTCCAATACCCCTTGCTCTAAAAATTGGTAGTTATTTTATTTTCCTTTTATTATTAAAGAGCGTTAAACAGCTACAAGTTCAGCATCTAAAATATTAGGTTGCGGAAAGGGTTTGCCTTCTTCTTTCAAATCCTCAAGATAAAGTGCAATAGCATCTTTTACATTTTCTTTTGCTTCATCAATAGTATCTCCGCTGGAAAAGCAACCATCTAAGTCCGGTACTCTCGCCCAAATGGATCCATCAGAAGATTTTTCAAACGTTACTAAGTATTTCATACTTTAAATTTAAAATATTATTTCCATCCGGCTTTTTTCTTAATATCATTTAACACGCCAATGGAAGGCTCTTTGTTATTTCCATGATCGGGTAATACAATTCTTACATCCGGCATGTTACTATGTTTAAATATTTTATGGCTACCGCTTTGCCGGGCTATATACCAGCCTTCCGCCTGAAGTTGTTTTATTATATCTCTTACTTTCACAAAAGTTTGAATTTATGAAGTTTATCGTTTTTTTTTCTTTTTTCTTCTTCCCCTCCCCAAACATCCCACTCGTAAAGCCTCATCCTCAATCTCCCGAAAAATCGGGA
>JANPPB010000199.1:0-3233 GCA_031428295.1 Segetibacter sp.
CGCAGCTTGCAGACGAAAGCTTTAAGCAGGACAAGCAAAAGACCTACGACAGCGGCGCTACTGGTAGCAAAAGATTATACAGGGATGAGAACCATAAAATTTTAGGTGGTGTATGTAGTGGTATTGGTAACTATTTTGGAATTGACCCGGTAATCGTTCGTATACTGTTTGTGCTGTTTTTTGGTGTTACCTTTTTTGCATACCTAATTTTATGGATTGCAGTTCCAGGTAGTTCATCTGTTGTAATAGGCTCACAACGTAAAAGATTGTTTCGCGACCCCGATACAAAAATGTTAGCCGGTGTATGTAGCGGATTGGCTCAATACTTTGCCGTACAGGTTTGGGTCCCAAGAATATTGTTCCTCATTCCTTTTATATCATTTGTATTTAGGTGGAGCAATGGGGCCTTTTGGGATTTCCCTCACTTTCTAAGTTTCTCATTTAGCCCTGGCTCTATAGTGGTGTATATAATTCTTTGGCTGGTTATACCCGAAGCCAAAAGCACTGCCGATAAGTTGGAAATGAAAGGTGAGAAAGTGGATTTGAACAACATAAAATCAACCATCCAGGGCGATTTGGAAGGATTTAAAGAAAGAGCCCAAACTTTTGGTAACGAAGTAAAAGAAAGAGCCCAGGTTGTTGGAGAAAACCTAAGCAGCGCTGGCAGAAGAGCAGGTACAGAGGCAATGGCTGCAGGTAAAAGATCAGGTGCCGGTATAGGTCATGTGTTGGGCGTAATCATTAAGATATTTGCCTACTTTATTTTGGGTTGCATTTTGTTTTCAATAGTAGCAGCCCTGTTTGCAATAGGTGTGGTACTTACCGGATTGTTGCCTGCTTATTCTTATGTGTTAGACGATGGTTTCCAAAAGTTTCTGGCCTGGGGTTCACTCATCTTCTTTATTTGGGTTCCGGTAATAGCTATTGTTACCTGGATCATCAGGCGCATAGCCGCTAAAAGAAGCAGCAGTAATGTTATCAGGCTTACATTTCTTGCCTTCTGGATTGTAGGTATCATCTGTTTTGTTAACCTGCTGGTTTCGGTAAGTAACGATTTCAGGTATAGAAATAACCCAACTGAACAAGCGGTTAGCCTGGTAAACCCGGGAGTAAATAAAATGGAGATCAAGTCTACCACTATGGGTAAATATTATAATAACTCCTGGTTACATTTTGAGCCTTTCGCTTCGTTTGATGAGGATACAGTTTATGTAAAAAACATTCGCTTACGCATTACCAAATCAACTACCGATAGCTTTCAATTGTTCCTGGTAAAAATGGCTAATGGCGACAGCAAGACAAATGCAGGCAAACTTGCTTCACGCATCAACTTTAACATCGTCCAAAAAGACTCTGTATTGTTACTTGAGAAAGGTATAGCCATTACTAAAGAAGATAAGTTTCGTAACCAACAGGTTATTGTAACTGTAGCTGTGCCCGTAGGTAAAAGAATTTACATAAACGAAAATGTGGGATGGGGCGAAAATGTGCATATAAACATGGGTCGCGACAATAACTATTGGGATTGGGAGAACAATATTGAAACCCAGTCATATGACTGGAAACATAAAGTTGAGTACGTTATGACCGGGAAAGGATTGGAAAGAGTGGATAAGAAATTGGACAATGATGATGAGGAAATGGATGGTGGCAATGACGTAATTAATGAATTTAAAAAGAGTAAAGAAGAATTGAAAAGAGACATTGAAAGACAACAAAGAGAACTGGACGAAAAAAAGAGAGAGTTGGAAAAAACAGGAGACACCACTTTTAGATCGGGCGACAGTACTTATAGGTTTAAACAGGAAGTAACAACCGGTAACAAGGTCAAGACAACCAGAACTGTTAAGCCTGCTCAAAGAGTTGAAACAAATGAGCTGTTTATTAACCCAATGACAATGCCTTTAACAAAGCTTAATTGGTAAAACTCGGTTGAAGTTGGGAACAAAAGGGCTCCGCTGCATTTATTGAGTGGAGCCCTTCCCTTTTATGCAAAATGGTGTTTTATATTGAAGTGAAGACTGTGTCGGAAATTAAAAGCTGGGTTCATCGGCACTTGGTCCGGAACTTTTGGGTAATGGAATGTTTTACGTAGAAATACCCCCAGTTGGGCACGATGGTGAATGGTTTGTGCCAGGGAGTGACGGATCAACTCATACCTGGTGAATGTCATAAAAATGGTCTCGCCATGGCGCAATGTCCACGATGGCAAAAGATCTTCCTCAGAAGCTTTCTCCAATGAGGTCTTTCCTGCCTCTACCGCTTTTTTAAACAGCTCCAACAATTCGTCCCTGTTATTAATGATCGTCATTTCGTATGGCGTATTTGCAAAGTCCAATTCGCTGCAAGCAAAGCCCATTGCAATCCAGCCTGGCAACTCTGCAAAATGTGTAGTCAGTTGCTGCAAAGTCATACTTTTTCGTGTGGCTTATAGCTCAACTGTTCATCAGGGGCTCTTTCGAGCATTTGTTGTGTAATGGCAGATTCCTATTCAAATTATTTTTATAGCAAAGGAATGATTTGCATAATTTTTTTTAGAAATATACACACAAATTGGGGTAGCGGCTTTGTGGGAAGATTTGACCTAAAAATGAAAAAAAGGTGAGATAAAGTCCGGTATATATTGTATCACACGGAAACTGATATTTGGTTAACGACTCTGCTTTGGTTTTGAAGGAAGGCCCAGTTTAGCAATGGCTGCTTTTGCCTTTTCAACTTTTTCAGGAAAAAGAATGACATTGCTGTATTTGTTTAAAGATTTATCTATACGGACAATCGGAAGTTTTTTTTCGTTTAGTTCAATAATGCTTTTCATAATTCAAATTTACATATTCTTTCGCTGTATAACGAATGCCTGATAATCCTTTCCTTTTATATATGATTCCCATTCACTTTGTGTTTGTCCATACATTTTAAAGTCACTCTCTACTATGTCAAAGTATTTGTTGATGCCCATTTTGTACAGCCGCGTTCTGGCTGCGGTACTTCCTGTAGCATAAATCCATACGCCTGGAAAATATTCGCAGAAAGCATAAACTGCAGCTACTACGGTTGCAAGCACTTTCTCGCTATCACCATTATCTGTTACTATTCTATCATCAATCTCACCTGTCATCCTGGCGCGTATACACCGGACTGTCAGCCCATGCTTGGACCTGTGGCGGGCGCGCGCGGTCTGTGGATGGCGGCTGGTATGTCGTTGAACGGGTATGGCGGCGCGGGCGGCATGGGTA
>JANPPB010000200.1:0-7199 GCA_031428295.1 Segetibacter sp.
ATTGAGGATAATACTTATCTTAAAAATAATAACTCTCTATACTTGGGTAATGGCCATTCGTCATCTGCAACCAACATCTCCAGTTTGTCAACTGAATAGCGTATCGCATCAAAGTATTTATCCTTTACATCTTCATTGTACGATATAGCTTTTTCACGGGTGTCGGCTATATTATTACTCACTTTTCGGGCTTCGACCATTAGCTCAACGTTTTCGTTTACTATATTAATGTGCTTAGAGATTTTTTCGAGCAATTGCTTTTGTGTAACATAGCTTTCTTCAGGCATGCCGAGATCTTTAAGGCCCTTTATGTTTGTTGCCAATACATTTTGATACCTGAAAGCTGCCGGAAGTATATGATTGGTGGCCAGGTCGCCCATCAGGCGAGCTTCAATCTGCACTTTCTTAATATACTTTTCCAGTTCAATCTCATGCCTGGCTTCCAACTCGGAGTGCGAGTAAACCCCATTGTTTTGAAACAAAGCCTTGGCCTTATCAGTCACCATTGCATCTAAAGCAAGCGGGGTTGTCTTAACATTGGGCAAGCCTCTTTTCAAAGCTTCCTTTTCCCAATCGCTGCTGTAGCCATCGCCTTCAAATAAACTCTTTTTACTATCAACAATCGACTTTTGAATGATGTGCATGATAGCTATTTCTTTCTTTTCACCTTTTTCAATCAGGCTATCCACTGCTTTCTTGAAGCTTTTTAAAGTGTCGGCCATAATAGTGTTAAGCGCTGTCATAGCATTGGCACAATTGGCTGCCGAACCCACTGCACGAAACTCAAACTTATTGCCAGTAAAGGCAAAAGGTGAGGTTCTGTTACGGTCTGTATTGTCCAGTAACAATTCGGGGATACTTCTATGCAAGTCGAGTTTCAATATTGCTTCATCCTGCTCATCAAATTTGGCTCCCACACGCCCTTCAATTTCTTCCAATACGTTAGTCAGATATTGACCAATAAACACTGATATGATAGCCGGGGGAGCCTCATTTGCTCCAAGCCTGAAATCGTTACCGGCGCTGGCAATGGAGGCTCTGAGTAAATCAGCATAATCATGAACTGCCTTAATGGTATTTACAAAAAATGTAAGAAACATCAGGTTGGTCTTGGGAGTTTTACCGGGTGCTAATAAGTTAACCCCGGTATCGGTTGCCATACTCCAGTTATTGTGCTTGCCACTGCCGTTAATGCCGGCAAATGGCTTTTCGTGTAAAATAACCTTTAGCCTGTGGCGCTTGGCTACACGGGTCATTATATCCATAAGTAGCGTATTGTGATCAACCGCCAGATTTACTTCCTCAAAAATAGGGGCGGCCTCAAATTGCGATGGTGCTACCTCGTTATGACGATTACGCAAAGGGATGCCTAATTTATAAGCTTCATTTTCGTAATCCCTCATAAAACTATAAATACGTTCGGGAATGGATCCGAAATAATGATCCTCCAATTGTTGGCCCTTGGCAGGCGAAGCGCCATAAACTGTACGATCGCTTAAAAGTAAATCGGGTCTTGCATTGGCCAGGCTTTCATCAATAACAAAATATTCCTGTTCCCAACCAAGGGTTGCGGTTACCTTCGAAACGTTTTTATCAAAATAATTGCATACATCCACAGCGGCACGGTCTAATGCTGCCAAAGCTTTTAAAAGGGGTGCTTTATAATCAAGACTTTCACCTGTGTATGAAACATAAATGGTAGGAATACACAAGGTTCTGCCATGCCCAATCTCAATAATGAATGCCGGAGATGAAGGATCCCAGGCGGTGTATCCTCTTGCCTCAAAAGTTGCCCTTAATCCACCACTGGGGAAAGACGATGCATCCGGCTCTGCCTGAATCAAAGCAGCTCCATCAAATTCTTCAATAGCGGTCCCATCACTTTTTAAAGTAAAAAAGCTGTCGTGCTTTTCGGCGGTGGTGCCGGTTAATGGTTGAAACCAGTGTGTAAAGTGGGTTACCCCTTTGCTCTCGGCCCAGGCCCTCAAACCTGTAGCTATTTGGTTGGCCACAACACGATCAATTTTTCTACCACTTTTTATGCTCGCCATCAGGCTTTTGTAAGCTTCGTCGCTCAAATATTCTCTTGCAGTTTTTAGGGTAAATACGTTTTCTCCAAATATGGGGGATATTTTTGTGCTATTTGGAACAGATACTTCCGTAGAGTTGTATGAAAGTCCTTCAAGGGCTTTAAATCGCAATGATTGCATAATATAGTAGTTGAAATTATTAGCAGGTTTACCCGGTAAAAATACAATTATCCGTCGAAAATTATTTCAATTACATTCAATCAGGAGTTGATATAATTAAAAAAACCTTTTGTTTCCAAAAGGTTTTTAGTATATTATTTTTTATAATTTATTAAATTACCACAGACTTTACTGTCTTTATAATCCTGGCAGCTACCTTATACGGATCTGCTGCAGAATTTGGACGACGATCTTCCATGTAACCATTCCAGCCTTTGTCAACCGTTGCTAATGGTATACGAATGGAAGCTCCGCGATCAGATACTCCATAAGAGAAATCGAATATTGAAGCCGTTTCGTGCTTGCCTGTTAACCTTAAATGGTTGTCGGCACCGTAAACTTCAATGTGCTCTTTAACAACCGGGCGGAAGGCTTCGCATACTTTATCGTACACTTCTTTGCTGCCGGCTGTTCTTAAAATAGAATTAGAGAAGTTGGCGTGCATACCCGAACCATTCCAGTCAAGTGTACCTAATGGTTTACAATGCCAGTTTATTGAAACTTCATGCTTTTCTCCAATTCTTTCCAAAAGGTACCGTGCTAACCAAATTTGATCACCGGCCTCTTTTGCACCTTTTGCAAATATTTGAAACTCCCATTGGCCTGCAGCAACTTCTGCATTAATACCTTCTACATTCAAACCTGCTTCAAGGCAGGCATCAAGGTGTTCTTCAATAATGTCGCGGCCAAAGGCATTGTTAGCGCCTACTGAACAGTAGTATGGACCTTGCGGACCAGGATAACCACCATCGGGGAAACCTAATGGTTTATTTGTTATTATACTCCATAAAAAATATTCCTGCTCAAAGCCGAACCAAAAATCATTGTCATCATCTTCTATTAAAGCACGGCCATTACTTGAATGGGGCTTGCCATCAGAACTCAATACCTCGCACATTACCAGGTAGCCGTTTTTGCGTTGTGGGTCTTTAACAATATATACCGGCTTTAGAACGCAATCCGAGGATCCGCCTGGTGCCTGCTCAGTTGATGAACCATCGAATGACCAGTTTGGAAGATCTTCCAGTTTACCTGAAAAGTCTTTCTCTATCTTAGTTTTACTACGTAAACTTTGGGTAGGTTGATAACCATCGAGCCAGATGTACTCAAGTTTTGCTAATGCCATAATTTTTTCAATTAGAGTTTTTAGTGCTTTATGTACAGCGAATGTACTAAAAAATTAAAAAACCTTCGAAATTTTGACTGTGTAAGTAGATAAAAATGGAATTAAAACGTGGTAAATTATAATATATAAATATTTATAATGTAAAATTAAGGACTTGGTGTATCCAAATACTTTTATTTTGATTGAATGGAGAAGCCTGGTGTAAAAGAATACGAAATAACAGGTTTTTAGACAATACAAAAAATACGCAGAAGTTTTGGGGGGTTATTGCAAAATAGATTGACAAACAAAATCGGGTATAATTCCTGACGCATGTATTTGATATTCGGCTTCCTCGGCACTGGTGTTTCCAGAAAGTACAAGGGTTGTATTTACCCCAAATCTGTTGCCACCGAGTATGTCCGTGTTTAAATTATCACCCACCATCAAAATTTCGTTTTTCGAAAAGGTGCCAAACTTATTAAGCTCATCAAAGGCATACATGAACATTTGAGAATCAGGCTTCCCAAAATGTATGAACTTTTTATTAAGCATGCTTTCTACCAGTTTTGCTATGCCCCCCGTGGCTACAGCTACGTTGTTTTTAGATATCGGGTATAGCTTATCGGAGTTGGCAACAATTACGGGAATGTTTTTTAGTCGCAACAAGTTTACAGTTTTATTAATGTCTACATTCCAGTCAAACCCTTCATCATCTAGAAAAACAAAAGCGGATATTTCTGTTGTATCATTCAGGTCAACATCGTTAACCGAAATGTGCTCTAAACCTGATTGTAAAATGTAGTATGCCGAATTTTCTGTACCCAGATAAGCAATTTTGCCAGATAGAATTTTATGTTGTAAAAATTGCTTTGCCATCATTCCAGAGGTAATCACCTCGTGGGCCTCAATATTGGTAAGCCCAAGTCTATGAAAACTTTCAACCTGTTGGTCCTGGCTACGCGAAGCATCGTTGGTTAAAATTCGAACAGCCACATTATTTTTTCGTAAAAAGCTGATGGTTTGTTGTGCGCCTTCAATTACGCCTTTATAATTTTTAATTACCCCATAGGAGTCAAGAAAAACTGCTTTATACTTTAGCGCAAGGGGTAAAAAAGAATGAATCTTTAGCATAAAAACATTTAGATATTTAGGGCCTTTAAAATAATGTCAGCATTGAACTGCTTATCGATAGAAGGTAAATAAATGTCGAATGCCTCCTTTTGCAATTTTGTAGCAAATATCTCGTGAAAGAAATACCGGCCATCTTTTACCACATAATTTAAAATGAAAAACCGGTAGGCTTCTTTTAAAAACCGGATCTCTTTTTCCGTTAGTGGATAAATCTGGTGATAGGATTTTAGAAATAACAGGAATCTTTCCTCCATCAATGGGCTGATATAATAATTAAACACAGTGCGGTCGCCCACATCTGAAACTACCCTGCTCATAAAATAAAAATCAAGAACCCGTGTTCCAATTCTAAACCAATCATAATCCCATCGGCTAAAAAAGCGTCCTGACGAAGTGGTGGAGAAATTGCCAATATTCCAATCTACAAATACAGGTATTTTATCAAACTGTTCTTCGCCGAGTAATTGCGCATTATTTAAAAACCGATCGCTTTGTTCTTTTATTTCGTCAATGTGCATTCTATATTCATATTGGCCCTCATCAGTTTCTACAATGTTCATGAGGCTATCAATATCAACCTGTAACGTTTTTGAAGATGGTGGTAAAGTGTTGCGAATGCTATAGCATGCTTTATGAAACAGTGCCAATTGCTCTGCAAATTTTACAATCTGCTCATTATCGAGACGCCGGGGCAATCTTTTTTTTATTTGAATAGGACGATAAAAAACTACCCAGGCATCTAATACATCGTTTTGGTACCTATATACAAACAGGTGTTTACCTTTTGCAAGCGATCGGGCTAAAAAATTTTCGAACGGAGCAGGTAAATTGTTTGACAGTGTATCAATAATGCTGTGGTCTTCAACAAAGTGTTCGAATTGGCCAAAGTAGGAGAGCTTGGCTATAATAAAACTAAGATCGCTGAAAGTAACCCGGTATACATGATTGGTGGATACTTTAGCACTTATATCAACAACCCTTATTATTTCACGGGTGCTGTCATAAGCATTCCAGGCTTCTTTTACTATAGTTGTAAAGTCGATAGTGGTAAAATCAATAAAACGCATAGGCTAAATCGTCATTCTCTACAAATACCATTTCGGCACTATCATATGGCAGGTTGTAGATGGTTTTATAATTAGAAATATTAAAAAGGGTACTAAAATTTTAAGGTACTGGTTAAAACACAATTTGGGTTATAATTATTGTTTTTAAACTATAAGTAACGCTTATTGGCAAACAGTTGTACAGGCAGCTTCATCGCCCTAAAGTTTATATTGGTTAGGATGGGCAAAACAATAAACGGGAGTGCAAAACTTCTATATCGTACCAAAGCACCAGTAAATGTTACCGTATACCCCGCTATCAATAAAAGGCTTATTCCAAAAAAAAATAAAAACAAGGTAAACGGATTACGATGCTGGTTTTTAAGGGGAAAGAAAAGAGCCAGAATAAACAAAAGGCCGATCATCCATAATTCGATTAAAGCCAACAGTGATGCCGGATTTTTGGCTGCGCTAATATGAGGCCGGAAAAAACCTATATCCAGGGCTGTAGGTAAATACCAAATAAAGGAAAGAAAGTCAGGGTCAAGCGGTTTAACCGGTAAACCCGACCCACCACTTAATAATAAAAATTCATGCTGTTTGCTTGCCAGAAACAAGGGAAAGTTTAAGGAAGAACTTATGAAAGGCGAAAGAAAAAACAATGCAATTCCAACAAAGTAGACTGAAGTAAATGTTAGTAATGAATTTTTTTTAAATCGTAAGCACAACCACCAACTAAACAAAGCTGGTAAAAGCGCCAGGGCAACATAGCTTCTAAACAAAAAAATAAGGGTTGTACAAATAAAAATGCCTGTCAAGAATGAAAACTTAAGGTTTTCATTCTTGAGCAATTGATAAAACCAAAATATTACCAGTCCGGTAGCCGATAAAATAAGCCCGTCTTTGTGAATGCCGCTACACCAGAAGAGAGTACCTGGTATTAAAAAAATGACTCCGGCAAGCATCCACTTTTGTATCCGGAATTCTTGCTGTACAACTCGTAGCAGTGCTACAAGGCCAAAAAAGAATAGGAAGTTGAATAGAATGACATTGGTATAATAACTTTTATTGGTTAGTACATTGCAGAGAGCCAATAATTTAATTACAAGATTGCTCTTTAAATCGTTCCAATACGAATTTGTGCCACTAAAAACATTACCCGAATGGCTATAGCCATAAGTAAAAATGTCTTTAAAAAACTTAAGTGGATCGTGTAATAACCAATCAGTTTCATTAAGGCTAAGCATATAAAACCGCCAGGTATCGGCTGTTTCAAAATATTGGGGTTGTTTATAAAAAAAGCCAAAGGCAATACCCGCTAATATTTTAAAAATAAAAAAGAGGGAAAGCCATCTGGATTGAATTCCTGCGTTTTTAAAAAACGTTAGTTTGTTAATTAGGTAAAGGCATAAAACAAGATAGAATATGAATATAACCGCTTCCAGGATAAGGTAGATTTTGTTGGGTTAATCTATCAGGTTGTTTTTAACCGCAAAAAATACCAGGCCTGCAGTATTTTTTAAACCAAACCGTTCCATCATTTTTTCTTTAATGCTCTCAACCGTGCGTGAACTAATGTGCATTTTCTCCCCAATTTCTATACTTGTAAACTCCATGCAGATGTAATTCAAAACGTTTCTTTCCTTCTCTGAAACATCAAGGGTA
>JANPPB010000201.1:0-9249 GCA_031428295.1 Segetibacter sp.
CCAATCAAAATCTGCATCAACCCACTTTTGCCGATATGTTGATTGTATCAGCTCCAATATTGTTGCCTCAGGCTCAACGATTGGCTGGCTTTCATCAGCAAAAAAATGGATTGCAGGTAAAAGTGGTTACCACCAACCAGGTGTTTAATGAGTTTGCCTCGGGCACACCTGACCCTACTGCCATTCGCAATTGGGTAAGAATGCATTACGATCGGGCCGCTGCTGACACTGCCAAACGACCCAAATATTTATTGCTATTTGGCGATGCTTCGTTCGATTATAAAAACCGCATTAGGAATAATACCAACCTAGTACCAGCTTATGAAAGCGCCAATTCTCTGGAACCTTTAAACACGTACACCAGCGATGATTTTTTTGGATACCTCGATGCCACTGATGATATTAATAATACTTCGGCCCCGCCATTATTAGACATAGGCATAGGCAGAATTCCGGCAGCAACAATAGCTCAGGCTGCGACTATAATTGATAAAATTATCGCTTATGCAAGCCCGGCTTCTTATGGTCCATGGAGAAATCAGTTAACCTTTATTGCCGACGACGAAGATGGAAACCTGCACCTAAATGATGTAGAAGAAATATCAGCAACTGCATCTGCCGCAGACTCGTTACTAATTCAAAACAAAATTTACCTCGATGCCTATCGGCAGGTAAGTGGCAGTGGGGGTAGCCGCTATCCATCGGTAAACCAGGACATTGTCAATCAAATAAATTCGGGAAACTTAATATGGAACTATTCAGGACACGGTGGAAGCCAGCGCCTGGCTGAGGAAGCGGTTCTGGACCGGGATGTCATCAATCAATTTAATAACAAAAACAAATTACCCCTGTTTATAACTGCCACCTGCGACTTTGCTCCTTACGACGATCCAACAACCAGTTCGCTGGGTGAGGAATTGCTTTTTGCCAACGAAAGAGGAGCTATTGCACTGACCACCACCACCAGGTTAGTATTTGCCAGCAGCAACAAGATCATTAATAATAATTTTTTGTTCGCCCTGTTAACGCCGGTAGCTAATGGTACTTTTCTAACACTGGGCGAGGCAGTAAAAAAAGCAAAAAATATTGCCAATACATCAGGCTCCATTATTAATAACCGCAAGTTTACTTTGTTAGGAGACCCTGCAACCACACTTGCTTTTCCTCAGCATAAAATAAGAATCATTGCAATAAATGGAAAGGCTGCAAATGCAAATGACACCGTTCAGGCTTTAAATAAATACACCATCGAAGGCGAGGTTACGGACAAAGTGAATAATGTTTTAACGGGTTTTACCGGCAACTTATGGTTGAATTTGTATGGGCCTCCCCAGGCTGCACAAACTCTGGCCAACGATGCGGGGAGCCAGGTTGCCACTTTTAATCAGCAAAATAATGCTTTGTATAAAGGAAAGGTTAGTGTGGCTAATGGCCGGTTTTCGTGCACATTTATTGTTCCAAAAGATATTAATTACCAGGTAGGTACAGGCAGGATCAGCTTATATGCGGCTACAAAGGAAACAGACGCCAATGGACAATTGGCCGGGCTAAATATTGGGGGTTTGGGTGGAATAACAAACGATAAAGAAGGCCCAACTATCAATGCTTACCTGAACGACGAAAAATTTGTAAACGGTGGACTGGCTAACGAAAAGCCTATCCTGATTTTACAACTTGCCGATTCATCGGGCATCAATGCAGCAGGTACCGGAATTGGTCACGACATTACGGCCATACTGGACGGCGATGAAAAAAATGTGCTGGTTCTGAATGATTTTTACGAGGCAGCATTAAATACCTACCAGAAAGGAACCGTCAGGTTTCAATTGCCTGAAATGACAGATGGCCCTCATACCTTAAAAATTAAAGCCTGGGATGTAGCTAACAATTCAACCGAAACGGTATTGGAATTTTTGTCGGCCAAACAACAGGACCTTCAATTAACCCATGTATTCAATTATCCCAACCCGTTTACAAGCCATACCAGTTTTTGGTTCGAGCACAACCAGTCATCAGGCAACCTCCGGGTATTAATTAGTATCTATAGTTTGTCGGGCAAACTGGTACATCAAATTCAGCGTATACTTAACACATCCGGATTTCGTTCTAATGAAATTGAGTGGGATGGCAGGGATGTATACAGCGAAAAGTTAGGTCGTGGTGTCTATATTTACAGAATTTCAGTTACGGCGGCAAACGGCAAAAGAATAGAGAAAACTGAAAAACTCTATTTATTATAACTGGCATATATTCCCTTATTTTGTGACCCGAAAAAAAATATTATTGTTTAGACTTGTACTTAACCAAACAAAGAGTGATGAAATTTTTAACACTGAAACCTGCATTAGCTGTAATAATTGCTTTAAGTGCAGCAGTAAGTACGGGGGCTCAAAATAATAATACCATAAACGTTGTTACCTCTGCAGTTCCTTTCTTAAGAATTTCACCCGATGCCCGTGCAGGCGGCATGGGCGACGTTGGCATAGCTACCGAGCCCGATGCAAATGCATCGTTTTGGAACCTTGCCAAAACCCCATTTGCAAAAAGCAAAACCAGCCTTGCGGCTACTTACACTCCCTGGTTAAAAGATTTGGGTTTAACTGACGTGTACCTGGCATCTCTGGCCGGCTATTATAAATTAGATGATGACCAGGCGGTGTCAACCTCCATTCGCTACTTTAGTTTGGGAAATATACAGTTTACCGATTTTGCCGGTAACGACCTGCAATCTTTTCGCCCAAGAGAATTTTCGTGGGATATTGGTTATAGCCGTAAGCTGGGCGAAAAGCTAGGCATGGGTGTTGCTTTACGTTACATCAACTCAAACCTGGCAGGTGGACAAGCTGTAAATGGGGTTTCCTATAAAGCCGGAAGTACGGTAGCAGGTGACCTTAGCTTATTCCATACCGGTTTGGATGCCAATGGACAGGGTTGGAACTGGGGAGTAACCCTGAGCAATTTGGGTGGTAAAATTGGATATACCAGCGATGCACAACAGAAAGATTACATTCCCGCTAACCTTGGGTTAGGCGTTGCTTATACCAGTGTTATAGACGAAACAAGCAAAATAACTTTTGGTGTTGATGTAAATAAATTAATGGTGCCCACACCCCCTTCTTTAACTGACAGCGCAGAGCTGGTTAACTACAGAAGCAAGAGTGTGATAAGTAGCTGGGCAAGCTCTTTTGGCGATGCCGGTGGCTTTAAGGAAGAACTAAAAGAATTCCAGGTATCATTGGGCGCTGAGTATAGTTACAACGACCAGTTTGCTTTTAGAGCAGGTTATTTTTACGAAGACAAACTGAAAGGAAACCGCAAGTACTTTACTTTGGGTGCGGGCTTAAAATACAATGTGTTCGGTCTTAATTTTTCTTATTTAATTCCTTCGGGAAATGGGGTTAATCGTAACCCGCTGTCAAATACTTTGCGCTTTAGCCTGGTGTTTGACCTTGACAGCGAGAATACTACAGCCAAATAAAAATTGAATTTATAAACGATTGGAAAGCGTGGAATTGCTCCACGCTTTTTTTATGTCTTTTCTCCGGTAAGCATTGTGATACCGGCTACATATTTTTATAGCATCATAGTTGCGTCGCAATCCGTTCATCTTTTGTACTGCTATTTAACTTTCGCTTTAAAGCAAAACCAAGTAATAGTTATAAATCAGTGAAACATCGCTTTACACAAGGAGTATTAAAAAATTTAAGCTTCTGCAATCAAAACCCTGCCCGTTTCAAATACACTTGATAGCGGGGGTCGCCGTGAAGGTTGGTAAATGAAGGTTCCTGTTTTAGCCAAATTAAATCAACATCATTCGTTTTAAACGCATGGTCTAAATAATTAAAGGCCTCTTCTTTATTTTTAATTGCGCTATAAAAAATTGCTATAAAAATATTAATACCTTTTTCTCCATTATTAACCCTTTGTTTTAGTTCCTGTATAAGTTCAGTGGCCTTACCTGGGTTATTCATTTTAAAATAAGCAATGGCCATAAATACAAGCGTAGACGGTGGCCTTTTTGCAGAATGGGTTAAACCTTTCCTTAGTATATTTATTGCATCCTGATAGTTTTCTTTAACTACATACACTCTTCCTAAGACATCATATAACCCATTAACATCAGGAAATACCTCAATGGCTTCTTTAAATAATTTTATGGCTTCATCATATCTTCCGCATGAATAAAAAGCTTCTGCCCGCTGTTGAATTTCAAAGGCATTTACCGGACTTATTGTTTTTGCTTTGTCAAGCTGAACAAATGCTTCTTCCGTTCTTCCCAGGTTGGTGAGAAGAATGGCATAAACAATATAAGAAAGCTCGTCATTAGGGTTTAAACTAATCGCTTTATTAAAATAATATTCAGCTTTTTTAAAATTTTTATTCGCCCAAAACTCAATAAAGGCCAACGTAGCAAAGTCTATAAAAAGTGTATCCTTTTGTAAAACTTCGTTCAAAACGCTCATGGCTTTATTGGCGCCAGTAGATGGAGGTAAGTCGCCTGCCCAAACGGTTAAACTAATATATACGTTGGCCAGGAAAGAATAAGCAAGCCTAAATTTTGGATCTTTTTTTATTGCCTTCAGAAAAAAAGTTTCTGCATTGTGAAAACCTTCGAGGGTAGAATAGTTGTAAGCATAACGTCCTTTAAGAAACAGATCATAAGCTTCCGGATTGTCGGTAGGTTTTGTTTCTATTTTTATTTTTTCTTCTTTGGATAAACGTGCATTCAATTCATGAGCAATGCGCTGTGCTACTTCACTCTGAATGGCAAATATTTCGTTCAGGTTTCGGTGATCGTAATGTTCAGCCCAAATATGCTCCTGTGTATTAGCGTCAATCAGTTGCGCAGTAATCCTTATTTCGTCACCTGATTTTTGCACACTGCCTTCCAGTATGGTTGAAACGTTCATTTCTTCAGCAATTTGTTTTACCGGCTTTTTTGAGTTTTTATAGAGCATGGCAGTACTCCGTGAGATTACTTTGAGTTCGGCAATTTTGCTTAATTGCGTAATAATTTCTTCCGTAATACCATCACTTAAATAATCCTGACTGGGGTCATCGCCTATGTTTACAAAAGGCAATACTGCTATTGATTTATCCTTACCTGTAAAAGCAGTCCGGGAGGTGAAAACGCTATAAATAACCAAAGCAATTATTATCAACAACGTACTTGTTAATACAGCAATCCATTTTTTGTGTGGAGCCATTATAATCTTTGTGGGTTCCACCTTCAGCTTCCCTCTCATCTCTTCTCGCTTTGGAACAGATAATCCCTCATTAGCCAACGCAAACACTTCCATTGGTTCATCAACGTTTTTAAGTTCAAAGCTGCCCAGAGAAACGGTTTTAAATTCAGCTTTGTTCTTTATTTCATCCGCTACTTTTTTGGAGAAAAGAATGGAGCCGGGAGTACCTAAGGTTTGAATGCGGGATGCAATGTTTACCACATCGCCATATACATCGTTGTTCTCAATAATTATTTCGCCTTCGTGAATACCAACTCGAAGTGATAATTCTTTTGATGCTGAACAGGCCTGTTGAATTTTTACAGCTGCATATAATGCATCGGAAACAGTGGGGAAAGTGGCAAGTATTCCATCGCCCATTTCCTTTATAAGTTTTCCATTGTATAAATTGATGATCGGTTGATGAATATCCCGGTTCGTATTGAGAAGCTCAAATGCTCTTTGCTCATCATCACCCATCAGTGCTGTATAGCCCACAATGTCGGTAAACATAATGGCGGCAAGCTGGCGGGACTGAGGCATAACCGGGAGAGATTGATTAAGAAAGATAAAGCAATCGCTTGAAAACTTATAGCTTATAACAAGCACGAAACTTTAGGATAGGAAACTTGCAATTTCGTGATGTATTTTATAAGTTTATGTGCTGTTTAATGCTAACGCTAATTATTCTTTGCTCTTAATATTAAATAAAAAAAGGAGGAACAAATATGAGTACTTCAGCACAAACCAAATGGCGCCTGGCAGGCGAAGAGGCAGCAAGCTGTAACTGTGCCTGGGGCTGTCCCTGTCAATTTAATGCATTACCTACGCATGGACGTTGCGAAGCCCTTGCAGGATGGCAAATTCATGAAGGTTACTATGGAAATACAAGTCTTAACGGTGTAAAGTTTGCACGAATTTTTTGGTGGCCAGGACCTATCCATGAGGCCAATGGAACACGTCAACTAATTATAGACCAGGAGGCCACTCAGGAACAGCGTGAAGCATTAATTGCAATTGAAAGTGGTAAGCATGGTGGAGCATACAATGAAATTTTTGCGACTGTTTGTCCCAATGTCTTGGATGTTTTGATAGCGCCTATTTCATTTGATAGCGACAGAGAAACCAGGATGGCACATGTAGTAGTTTTTGATATTGGCGAACTTAGAACAGAGCCAATAAAAAATCCTATAACCGGTGATGAGCACAGGGCACGTATTGTATTACCTAACGGTTTTGAATATAAAGAAGCAGAGGTAGCCAACACTATTACAATGCATGTAAAATCTACTGCTCCACTTATTTTTGAAAATCAAGGTTCGTATGCGCAACTAAATGCTTTTGATTGGAGTAATTCTTAAGTACTCAGTTATTAAAAAGGTCAGCCACAATCTGTGCTATAAGCAAGCCTTTCAAATCAGTAAATGCTTAAAAGTTAAATGCTAAGCAATGCATCCCTGGAAAACTTGTTAAAAAGAGACCGCTTGATTATTATATGCGGTCTCTTTTTTATAACCTTATTATCGTGGTTGTACATTATTTACTTGTACAACCAGATGACATATATGGATATGAATGCGCTATTCTTTGCAATGCCAATGACACCATCATGGACAGCAACAGATTTCACATTATTATTCCTGATGTGGCTGGTAATGATGCTTGCGATGATGACGCCTTCGGTTGCCCCGCTTATTCTAATTTTTGCAACGGTAAACCGGCAACGTAAGCAACAGGCACGCCCTTTTGTTAATACGGCTTATTTAGCTGGTGGTTATTTTTTAATATGGGCAGCTTTTAGTTTAGCCGCTACCGCTTTGCAATGGTGGCTGCAACAAATTGCAGTGTTGAATCCGGAAATGATAGTAACCAGTAGGTTCCTGGCAGGTATAACGCTTATAGTTGCCGGTATTTTTCAGTTTACCCCTCTAAAACAAACTTGCCTTACATATTGCCGTACACCGCTTAGTTTCATTCTTCAACGATGGAAAGAAGGCAAACAAGGGGCTTTAAAAATGGGGATAGAAAATGGATTTTATTGTTTGGGTTGTTGCTGGATGCTAATGGGGTTACTTTTTGTGGTAGGTATAATGAACTTACTATGGATAGCCCTAATTGCTCTTTTTGTACTTGTTGAAAAAATTTCGCCTCAAACAAAGTGGATACCTTATGCTGCGGGTATTGTATTAATAGGTTATGGCGTGTTTATATTGGTTAGTTATAAATATGGCATTCCTTAAATCTTATTGGAGGTAATGGGGCTATAAACGCTTATAACTTTTAAGAATAACGGGCCGCAATTATTTTGATTGGGAGATTAAAAAATTTGTGCAGCATCAGTTGCACTTTTGATAAACAATGTATAATTTGACAAGCCTTTAATTATCTTATAAAAATTTAACCGGAGGTATATTATGACTGATAAATGGAAGCTTGCAGGTACTTATTTTGAGGCTTGTAACTGCAATATAGCCTGCCCTTGTACTTTTTTAAGTGCTCCTACCACGGGCGAATGCAAAGCCCTTGTGGGATGGCATATTGAAAATGGCAACTTCGAAAATATTAATCTTAGCGGCTTAAATGTAGCCATGGCTATACATGCGCCCGGTCACATGCTGGAGGTAAAATGGCGTGCTGCCTTATATTTAGATGAGACAGCTTCGGAAGAGCAGCAGAAGGCGCTTACTCAAATTTTTACAGGCCAGGTTGGCGGACATCCGGCAATGCTGGTATCGTTTGTAGGCGAAGTTCTGGGTATTAAAAGTGCCCCGATTGAGTACGAAGCAAACGGAAAGCACCGTAAACTGAAAATTCCTGATGTACTTGAAACCGAGATCGAAGCACTCGATCAGGGAGGCGCAGATGTTACCATTGACAATCCTCCTTTGGGCTTAGCTCCGGGTCATACTTTAGTAGTGGCTAAGTCTGGAAAGCTACATTATAAAGATCACGGACTTCAATGGACAATTTCGGGGAAGAATGGATTTTATTCACCCTTTACTTATCAGAATAATTAGGGTTAATGCCCCGGATTTCAAATAGTTCAATCAATGTTGTAAAAGCTCACAGTTTTTATTAAGTAAGCCAGGTGTTCTTTATAACTTATACAGCCTGCAATATCAGTAAACTTTATACCAGCAAGTTGGCGGCCAAATGAGATAGGAAGGTTTTATATTAAAATGAGAACATATTTTATAAAGCTTTTGAGGTAGTTTTCTTATTTTGTAACCACCCACCGGTTACTATAGGATCATGATTAAGATGTAACCGTTATAGTTTCATAATTAGGCCTGTTCCAAATTTCTATTCCTTCATATTACTAATGAGTATCCTCCAAATTTGTAAAATCCAGAATTTATATTTACAGTTTTTTTAAAAAATTTTATTCTACGGGGTTGTGTGCCTTTGGCCCTGCACATGATAATCTTTACCCACTCTTTTACCAAAGGTTTATGACTTATATTCTTAAGGCAGTAAGCAAAACGGATGCATACCTAAATGCCTTCATCTTTTCAAGAATTGTTATAAAAAGCTCAAACAACGTAAGGGACCACATTTTATAAAATAAACAGGCTTTTGGTATTCCCTGAGCAGAAGTGTAATATTTTATGCTCTGTAGCTGAATTGCCTATTGTTATTTGTACTACTAATTACTATCTGTGCATTTTGGTCTCCCCAGGTTTACCGTGTCTTGTCGCTGAACAGAATTTCTTTATAGTACAAAGGCACAAACACATCGGCCGTCCAATTAAATTATCATGACCAATGCTCCAAACTGTATCATTGCTACAAGCATTTTTATCAAAATTTTATTTGTACTTCAACCAGCTTCTTTTACATTTGAAACCAACTAAAAATTTATCGTGATTGCATTTGTTAGAGGAAATTTTATTGTAAAAAACCCAGCCCTGGTAATTGTTGATGTAAATGGTGTTGGTTATGAGTGTCATATAAGTTTAAACACGTTTTCGGCTATAGATAATAAAGAGAGCGGCCAGCTTTTTACCTATTTGCACCTTTATGA
>JANPPB010000202.1:0-2583 GCA_031428295.1 Segetibacter sp.
CCTAATTATTACACCGACCATAGGTAACACCTTCAATGAATAAACTTACCATAGTCTGCTTTGTTATTTAAGAATGATGACTACCTTTTATTTTCGAAGTAAAAATTAAACCCCACATGAAAGCCCTGATTATAATTGACATGCAAAATGATTTTTTGAGCGGCGGTTCACTCGCCGTGCCGGATGGAGAAGAAATCGTACCGATTGTTAACAGCATGCAGCAATATTTTGATTTGGTAGTGGCTACACAGGATTGGCACCCATCAACCCATAAAAGTTTTGCCTCCAATAACCCTGGTAAAAAAACCTATGAAGAAATAGAATTGAATGGATTACCCCAAATATTATGGCCCGACCATTGTGTGCAGGGTACAAATGGAGCCATGTTTACCCCATTGGTAAATATGAACCGTGTTGAGGCGATATTTAGAAAGGGAACAGATGTGGAAATTGATAGTTATAGTGGCTTTTACGACAACGGCCATCGAAAGTCTACAGGACTTGCCGATTACCTGAAAGGAAAGCTGATTACCAAAGTTTATTTTGTAGGCTTAGCGGGTGATTTTTGCGTTTATTTTTCAGCACTCGATGCTTTAATTGAAGGCTTTGACACCTACCTTATGGAAGACGCTGTGAGATGGATTGACCCTGAAAAATTTAAACAGGCCAAAGCTGAAATCGCATCCCGTGGTGGAAAAATCATTAACAGTAATGATGTAAAAATACCTACTGCACTTACTTAATTTTTTTTGATTCTTTAAACGTGTAGTTAGCATTCACTCAGGCTGATTGGTAATTGTATGGCAAGTCCCCCATCGGAAGTCTCTTTGTACTTACTGTTCATATCAAGGGCGGTGTTCCACATGGTGGCAATAACTTTATCCAAAGAGACTTTTGCAAAATCGGGTGAGCTTTGCAAAGCCAATTGCGATGCAGTGATGGCTTTAATAGCTCCCATGGTATTTCTTTCAATGCACGGTATCTGAACCAATCCGCCAATAGGATCGCAGGTCAGGCCAAGATGATGTTCCATAGCAATTTCAGCAGCCATCAAAGCCTGTCGTTGTGTACCGCCTAATACCTCCGTCAATGCGGCCGCCGCCATTGCAGACGACACACCTATTTCGGCCTGGCAACCACCCATAGCTGCTGATATGGTGGCCCCTTTTTTAAATATGCTGCCAACCTCTGCAGCAGTCAATAAAAATTTTATGATCTTCTCTTCATCCGGGTCCTCATTTCTATTACAAAACACGATGAAGTAATTCAAAACAGCAGGTATTACCCCGGCTGAACCATTGGTAGGTGCTGTAACTACTCTGCCAAAGGCGGCATTTTCTTCGTTAACCGAAAGCGCAAAACAACTAACCCAGTCAAGGGTATAATTAAAAGATGAACCTCCTGCTTTGATAGCTGTTATCCAGGAGGCATAATCGTGGTATGCCCTGCCATTAATCAATTTATTATTCAGGTCGAACGCCCTGCGTTTTACATTCAATCCTCCGGGTAAATTTCCAAAGTGATGGCAGCCCCTGTACATACATTCCCGCATGGTCAGCCAAATATTTAAGATGCCTTTTTTTGTGGCAGCCTCCGTTCTCCAGGTACACTCATTTTCCAGTACCACTTCATTAATAGCAAGGCCGGTTTTCATGCACCAATGCAATAAATCATCAGCAGTATTTATAGGAAAAGGAAGATCGATGTTGATATCCTTCGATAAAACCGCTCCTTCTTTAACCACAAACCCGCCCCCGATTGAATAATAGGTCTCACTTAAATGCTCACCATTATTAAAAGAAATAAGAAAAGACAATGCATTGGGATGAAACGGCAAACTTTCTTTGTACAGAAACTGGATATGCTGTTGCGGATTGAAGAAAACTGCATGCTCACCCGCCAGTAACAATTGATTTGATGCAGTTATTTGCTCAATTTTTGGAGTAATGTCATTTACATCCATGGTTTCAGGTTGTTCGCCTGTCAGCCCCAAAATAACGGCGATATCAGTACCGTGTCCCTTACCGGTTTTTGCCAGTGAGCCGTATAATAATATTTCAATGGAAGTAACATTTGCCAGAGGGCCCTTTGCTTTAATAGATTGCAGGCAATTAAGTGCTGCTTTCCATGGACCAAGCGTATGCGAACTTGAAGGCCCGATGCCTATCTTAAACATGTCGAAAACCGAGATTGCTTCGTGTGGCATGAATACTTCAATTGAGTTTCAAAAATAACTTTGTTGAAACATTTAAAGGATATTTTAAAATATGCATACTGGGAGATAACAAAACCCACCGTTAAAGTGAATTTGTGCTAACCGATTAAAGGCTTATGTGCCTGTTAAGGTGTTACAAAACTAAAATAGTGTCCTTAAATCCGTAACTGGCTCAGTGGGTTTATTAATATGCGAAAAATGAAGTAAATAAGAACATCTACAACACAACTTATTTACAAATAAAATTGACTGATCATTCATAAAGGAAAAAACGTAAACTTTGGTCTTAGAAACTTTAGGGGTGCCTTTAGGCTGAGATTATACCCTACGAACCTGATGCAGGTAATGCTGCCGAAGGGAAAAGTAGA
>JANPPB010000203.1:0-5886 GCA_031428295.1 Segetibacter sp.
CATTCGTCTTCCATAGTAAAAATTGTTGTGTCATCAACTGGTATTTCTTCGGTAATACGGGTACTTTAAAGTGAAAAAGATACATGCAAAGAAATTGATACCAGCCGGATTGCCAAAGATGAGGCACTGCAATATGCAAAGCTCAACTTGTTTCCTATTGCTTGCAGCTTGTAGCTTGTAGCTTGCAACTCACGGCTTCTCGCTTGCAGCTTGCGGCTTGAAGCTTGCAGCTTGTAGCTTGTAGCTTGCAGCTTGTAGCTTGTAGCTTGCAGCTTGTAGCTTGCAGCTTGCAGCTTGTAGCTTGCAGCTTGCAGCTCACCTTGTTAACTCCAACAATTTCTTAAAACTTTGCTGGTTTGCCCTGTCATCCAATGCCCGTGCAATATCAACCTTCTCAGATTCCGTTAGGTGAAAACTGAGTGAGGCATTGGCATCCTTTTTTGCGGGTGTGTATTGAAAAGTTAACCTGTACAAATTCTCAGAATAGGCAGCACTTGCATAACACAACTGGTCGGCCTGGTAATAATCCTGTATGGTAAACCAGTTATTTTGTAACAGCGTTAACGGCTGTGTTAACCAACTCAATACGGTTGGTTTTTGCTGAGGTTTATCCCAATTAATAGTTGCCCTGTCCCTTACCTGGATGATGACAACTTTAGCGGTATTTTGTTGCAGCCACTCTTTAAATACATCAATAAAACGCAAGGTATTTTCTATACCAAAATTATCGCGTAAGCCAGCATCCATAACATCAATAACAGGCACAGTTGGCAACCAAACATTAGGCAGTATGTAAGGAAAGGTTGCGTTCATGCGCAGGGCAGAAAGTATACGCAAATTGTAGGGATCCTGTTTTTCAAACAACGATACATAATCAATAATATCCGGATCAGAGGTGGCAGCTACATTTTTTGAGCTGTTATTCTTCATAAAAAACCGGGCTGGGTGTGTGCTGATGAGCAGCTTTCTACCATCTCTGCTTATAACCGAATTAAAAAACATCAGCGGTATTTCAGCCCTGCCTTCGGGACCAACATAATCCCTCAACCGGTAATTTAAAAGCCCATGAGTATTTTCATCAAAACGTTGCTCGAACGAGTAACCACGGTCTTTTATATAACTATACGGACCAACAGAAAAACGCTGCGCCGGTGCGGTAAGATCACGTGCAACAAACGAAGAAAATAATGGGTTCAGCAGGTCTTTTGAAATATCGTTTACAAACTGTTTGTTCTGCAGGTTAATCGGTGCGCCTTTCATTTTTCTACGGTAGAGCTCTCTAAAATAGGCAGCACCCAACATGCCACCCGAAGACCCATTAATCAAAAAAGTTTTTTGCATTAATCCGCCTTGCAACAGGCTGTCCAACCTTTGCAAAATGTTCATGGTAAAAGTGGCACTCCTGTTGCCTCCCCCGCTAACATTAATAATATACATAACCGGCCTGGCAGATGTTTGACGGGCTTTCCAGTTGTTTAAAATTTTAATGAATGCCTGTTTATCGGCTTCAATATTTTTTTCCGAGGCTATTTGCGAAAGACTTTCATGATCATATTTAGGACGTTCGCTGGTGTTGTTGTAGTTAAGGCCATAAGCCTTATTTCTAAAATCGAGTTTATTGTTTTGGTATAGGTAGTTAAGGCCGATGTATAAAATGATCAATAAAAAAACACTCCAGTTTTGCATAAAAACACTGAAGGCTCCTGCTACCGCAATCAGTACTGCAAAAAATATGGTGATGCTGGCAGCAGCCGGTATTTGGAACAATTTATTATCCATAAAAAAACCGGTGGTCAGCAAAAAAATAAATGCCACAAAAATAGAGAGGACAGCAGCTATGTGATGCCTTTTAAAGATGGTATCGAGAAACTCGTGGCTGTAATGCCTTACATCCCGTGGCTTGCGAAGTTTAAGTGTTGCACTTAAAAACCATTGTACATGCAGGTCGCCCCGCGGCCTGTATTGGGGTGCTAATTCAGGCGCTTGTTCATATTTCATATTGGCCGTATTGATAACCGTGGCCATACCGCGGTAAATCTTCTTATCAGCGCCAAAAAAATAGAGAAAAGAAACAATAATGGAAAGCACCAAACCTGCTATAAATCCGCCAATCAATAGTAGTATTCCAAAGGTGTCCATTAACTGCCGGTCTCGGTCGAACGAGATTGCTTTAAACAAATAAAAGATTAAAAACACCAGCGGCAGTATAGCATTGTTAATGCAAAATTTTAAAAAAGGCTGTGCTGTTGTGGCCAGAAACTTAAGGTGTTTACCATGTAAAATGAAGGTGGTAATGTTCCAGCTCATTATAAAAATTGCCACGGTTATGCCTACCAGCATACTACTCAGAAAATCTACATTACCCAAATATTCAGGTGCCAAAAAAAGGGAGTTGGCACCATAGGTATTCATGAAAGTTCCGTTGACCGTACTAAACAAAATATACCAAAACAAGAGAAAAACCTGGTACTTACGAAAGTGAAGTAAAAGCAATTGCACAGGCAAGGAATAAAAAAAACCCACCAGGTATTTTTTCATATGCGGTCTTCTGTGTTTGCTGAGTTAATAAGACACCGTTTTAGAGATACATAACGTTTGAAGTGTGGGAATATTCTTTAGATTTTTTTTAAATCGGTCAATGGTATATCAATGTCGTTTTCTTTAAGGATTTTTTTGTTAGCCAGCTTTACAAGTTCTATCTGGCATTGTTGTGTTATTACAATTTCGATACTTCGGAACACACCTGTACTTGTATATATTTTATTGGTTTAATGCTATGATTTGTAAAGTAAACGATATTGAATGGTAAATGGTTTAACGACTAATAAGTTAAGGCATTTTGTGCTGGCCCACCCTTCATCCAGCAACACTATGGTAACGCATAAGCAATGTATTCGTCACCCGACTTTGTACCTATTTTTCCGCCACCGCAGGCAATGACAACGTATTGCTTACCATTAATAACATAAGTAGCTGGGGTAGCAAAACCAGGTACTGGCAAAGGAGCCTGCCATAACACCTTACCGGTATTCTTATCAAAGGCACGTATCATAGCATCTTTTGAGGCGGCAATAAACACCAGTCCTCCCTTTGTTACCAGAGGGCCACCATAATTTTCGGTGCCTGTTGGTGGTATACCTTTTTTTGTCAATTCAGGGTATTCGCCCAATGGCACTTTCCATAATAATTTTCCACTATTCAGGTCAACCGCATTTAAAGTTCCCCATGGCGGCTTTATGCCGGGGTACCCATTTTTATCCAAAAACCGGTTGTAACCCGTCATAGTATAAGGAACCTGTTCCAGTAAAGATTGTTGTATACTCACCGGGCCGCTCACTTTGTTGGGTTTGGTGTCCACCTCTTCTTTCAACTTAGTTTTTAATAAAAAAGCAAGCAAGGCACTTTTTTCACTTGCAGTTATTTGTTTAAAGGCCGGCATACGGCCGCGGCCATTATCAATTACTTTGCTCACCTGCTCCTCGTTTAATCTTTTATGCAGATTAATAAGCGAGGGGAAAGACGGCCCATTCCCTTTTAACTCCGGCCCATGGCATGCAATGCAATATTTGTTGTACACCGATAAACCTATGCCCCTTAAGCTTTTGTCATTATTATTTTTTGGAACATCAATCATAGTAAGCGACCAGGGCAGTTCGCTGCTATTTACATACAGAATACCGGTTTCGGGGTCTACTGCCGATCCGCCCCACTCACCTCCTCCATCAAAGCCCGGAAAAATCCATACCCCATCTTTGTTGGGTGGAGTAAAGGCTGCTCCATATTTCACCCTTTTAAATTTTTCCATCATTTCGGCATGAGCTTCCGGGGAGATATCTGTAACATCAGTGGAATCGAATTTTTGCCTTGCAAATGGTTGAGGTAATGTTGGAAAAGGTTGGGTAGGCCATGCCTGTTCGCCCGGCAACGCTTCGGTTGTAGGTACCTTTCTTTCCTCTATCGGAAAAATGGGCTGGCCATTAGTGCGGTCAAATAAAAAGATAAAACCATGCTTGGTTATTTGAGCAACCGCATCAATATTTTTACCATTGTGTTTGATGGTTACAAGGTTGGGGTTTGCAGCAAGATCGCGATCCCACAGGTCGTGGTGTACCACCTGGTAATGCCAGATGTACTTGCCGGTAGCGGCATCCAATGCCACCAGCGAGTTTGAATAAAGATTGGCGCCCTTTCGTAGACCGCCGTAAAAATCTCCACCTACTGATCCGGTAGGAACATATACAATTCCACGCTGTTCATCCAGCGACAGACCGGCCCAATTATTGGCGCCGCCAAACTTCTTATAACCCTCCTTATCATCCCAGGTTTCGTACCCTTTTTCGCCGGGGTAAGGTATGGTGTGAAAGATCCATATTTGCTTACCTGTTTTTACATCATACCCACGAATATGACCGGGTGCAGCATCGATTGATTCAGCCAGTCGCATACCCAATATCAAAACATCTTTATAAATTATACCCGGTGTGGTAGCAGCTATGTATGTATTAAAACCCGGCGCTCTGTCAAGTCCTTCAGCCAGGTCGATGAAGCCATTTTTTCCAAAACTTCTTACAGGTATTCCATTGGTGGCATCAATGCAATATTCTTTATTTCCAACCCCATAGAAAATGCGTTTGTTTTTGCCTTTTTCATCTTCCCAATAAGTAACCCCACGGGTTACCTTGTAAAATGCTGTTGGGTCTTTAGCTGCTGTATCTTCTGTTGCAGGATCGAATATCCATTGTTGTTGGCCGGTGCCAGCATTAAGGGCAAACAGTTTTACCTGTGGTGTAACGCCATACAAAATGCCATTTACCATTATTGGGTTACACTGAATTTGGGTACGGCTGCCCGTGTCTTTGTCGTGCGAACTGTAACGCCACGCCTCTTTTAAACCGGCAACATTGCGGGCATTAATCTGGTCGTTAACCGAATAGCGGATACCATCTTTTGTTCCGGCATAGTTTGGCCAGCCACTATAATCATTGGTAGAATGTGTGTTTTTACAGGCTACAAGAAGGAGGGAAATACACAGGCAGGCAAGCGTTTTTTTCATAAGCAGTTAATAACCTAATGATCGTCTGTTTGTAAGTTTGGTCAAGTTATCATTAATATCAATAAAAAATATAGCATAAAATTTATTGGCAATAAAAAATATTGAACCATGGCATAACTCAGGTGTTAAAAAAATGACCGTATGTGAAGATGGGAGGTTTAGAAAAATTGGACGTGCCTTTATCAAATAGCATCAACCCATTATCTAAGAGGCTGTCTAAATTTGTAATCAAGGAACCACCGAGACACGGAAGCACAGAGGAACCCAGAGGAAATCTCTGAGACACTCCCTGTCGATGTGTCTCTGTGGTTCAACTTTCACATGTTGTAAATTGGTTATTTAAATTTTTAGACAGCTTTTAAGTAAATGCAGCATGGAATGCATTTTGCATTGCAACAATAATGAACCCGTTAATCCGTTATCACCCATTATTCCATTTACCAAATTTGAATTACTGGCTTAAAGATGATGATATACAACCAGTTTCCAGTGCAAAATGGACTTCACTACATTGCACCTGTTCTTAACCATTGATAGCCCAATACTTATCTTAATTGAAACGAAATATTCACCAAAAACCATGTAATTTTTTTTCAAATAGAAAATTGTAACGTAAACTTGCAGTAGAATATAAGATTGGCCAGGTACAACTACTCTTAAACTCGCCAGTTTTCTTAGATTTCCCAATTCATATCAATCAAATATTTTCCTTTCAACAATCGGATCTTTTGAGATTAACTATCAAAACTTTTTATGTACGACATTTCGCAACTGAACGACATGCTTGTTCCGGAACTTCTGGATATAGCAGAGCAACTGAGCATTCCCCATGC
>JANPPB010000204.1:0-1631 GCA_031428295.1 Segetibacter sp.
TTCAGAGGTGATCAATGGCAAAAATCCATTCGGATACAACGCTCGTGCATTGGCTGCATAAATAGTTGCATTACCTGCATAGCCCGAAGGATACCTGAAAAATCCGGCAGCTTCTCCCTTCTTCTTACCATAACCACCAAAGGCATACAATTCTCCGCTTTTTCCAACTGGAATACCAAAGTTATAAAATACTGTTCCGCCTTTCATGGCTGAGTTACCGGCACGAATATCAAAATCGTTCCTTGTTAAACTTTTAGCCGCAAGAATGCTATCATCACGATTAGCTCCATTTACATTTGGAAATATTGAGCCGGTATATGTTCCGGTTCTGTTTGTGCCAATACGTTTGATGTATTCGCCTGTTAACGTAAGATAGCCTTTGCCAATAGCAAAACCATAACCAAGCGATGCCTGAAAACTGTTTCCATCAGTCATTTTTACATCTTCATCAGTTGGTTTACCTGCCAAACGGTTGCGTGCATAATTTTTAGGATACTTAGTTACATAAGCGCCATAACTGCTTCCTACTTCAAGCAATCCGGTTTTCTTTTTTAGTATAATGTTTATGACACCTGCGATTGCATCTGAGCCGTACTGAGCGGCCGCACCATCGCGTAAAATTTCTACTCTTTCTATGGCGGTTGGAGGAATGGCACTCAGATCAGTACCAACCTGCCCACGGTTTACCGTTCCGTTTACGTTTACTAATGCTGACTGGTGACGACGTTTGCCGTTGATTAATACCAACACCTGGTCGGTACCCAGTCCACGCAATTGGGCGGGGTCAACGTGGTCAGTTCCATCGGCTACGGTTTGGCGTGAGGATTGAAACGAAGGTGCAATGAAATTTAAAATCTGGTTCAGGTCCACCTGCCCAATGTCATTAATTACAGATGCAAGTGGAATTACGTCAACAGGTACAGCCGTTTCTATACGGGTACGGCCAACAGCCCTTGAACCTGTTACTGTTACCTCAGTAAGATTATTGGCTTCTGTTAGTTGTACATCGTGGGTTAACTGGGTATTTGCATACAAAGTTATTTCGAAGGTTTGGGCAGTATAACCCACATATGTAACTACTACAGTGTGCTTACCGGGGGTTGTTTGTATGGTGTAAAAACCATTCATGTCGGTGGTAGTACCTTTTTTACCTTCCTGCACTACAACCGATGCACCGGATAAAGTTTGACCATTTGCATTAGTTACTGTGCCCTTAATTACGGGTTGCGCAATAGCGCCCAAAGCTAAAAACAGGCAAAAAAAGAGCGTGCCTGCATAACGGGTTGTTAAGTAAATTTTACGCATGTTTGTTTGTTTTCAATTAAAAAATTGTGAGTACAAAATAAATAAACGGCTATAAAACAAATATCAATTATTGATAAACGAATCAAGCGATCGTTTACAATCATATGGCAGTTACGTTAAGGAGATAGAGCTTTGATGCTCTACAAGGCTTTGCAGGTTATTGAAAATACTGATTGATTGTAGAAAATTACTGCCTGCAAACCGGTTAAAGAGTGTTTAAGATGCTGAAATGCTGCATTAGGTTTTGAAAAACTATACAACTGCTTTAAAAACTAATGCAGATGGATTCATAGATGACAACCTAATTGTTACTAATCGTGTTTTTA
>JANPPB010000205.1:0-2574 GCA_031428295.1 Segetibacter sp.
ACCATTGCTCTGAGCTTCCATTCTCTGCCATAAAGCAATTGCTTCACGTGGATTATACCCTGCAAGCGCAGCATAAATCAAACCCAGCTTATCTGCCTCGTATTCCTGGTTACGGCTATGTGGTAAAGTAACACCCACAGCTGAACCTATTCCGTAAGCCTGCATAAATAGACTCTGGGTTTGTTCAGGCTTGTTTGCCAAAGCAATTGACAAAGCAGCACCACCTAGTTGCTGTAACAATCCCTGGCTCATACGCTCGTTACCATGCCTGGCTACGGCATGAGCAACTTCATGGCCTATAACTACAGCCAGTGCAGCTTCGTTTTGAGTTATAGGAAGTAAACCAGTATATACTACAATTTTACCACCGGGCATACACCATGCATTTACACTTTTATTGTTTACCAGGTTGTACTCCCACTGATAACCTTCTAATTCGCTACTTAAGCCTTTACCCTTGTAATAAGATGTAATGGCTGTAGCAATACGGCTTCCTACTCTTTTTACCATCTCGGCATCCCTGCTTTGGCCACTGCTAACAACATTGTTGGTCGATAAAAATTGCCGGTATTCGGTTTTAGCCATGTTTTGCACTTCTGCCTCAGATACAAGGGAAAGTTGTTTTCTACCGGTTATTGCATTTGTACTGCAGGCAACAACCAGCATCATAACCAGTATACTTAAAAAGGAGAGTTTAATTTTCATATTTGAGAATTTTCTTTCATAAAGGCAAGAAGTATACCAAAGCATAATTGGAATTTCAACTGCTTAGCGTTCAAGTGTTTAATTGAAAAGGCTTCGGAAAATACTTAATAAAATGAGGTAATAATTTGTTGAAGAAATATGCAGAGACTAATCGAGGTGTTTGCGCTTGTTTTTGCGGCGGTCTCTATACTTAAGAATAGGCACCTTACTTTCGGTGCCTTTAAAAATGCGATTAATATTTTTTTGATGCGTGAGCATTACCATTGCTGCAACAGCAACAGCAAAAACACGATAAAGGGTTTCTCTTTCATTAAAAATAAAAAGAATAAAAACAGCGAATGAAATACTTGCTAGTATGCTGCTTAAAGAAACAAAACGGGTAAGGTATAAAACGAGCAGGAAAACACCTACACAACAAACGGCTACCAGAGGCTGTAAAGCTATTACCATTCCGAGCAAAGTAGCTACACCTTTGCCTCCTTTAAAGTCGGCAAAGATGGGGAAGATGTGCCCCACGACAGCAGCAAGTCCAAGGCCAATCATCAGGTTGGTTCTGTCCCATTCATCGTGCAGGTAATATGGTATTAACAAGAACAAGGAAGTGGCAACTAAACCTTTAAGTACATCCACCACCATTACAAACGTGCCCCAACGGCTACCCAATACCCTGTAAGTATTGGTAGCACCCGCATTTCCACTTCCATAATCACGAATGTCAACTCCAAAAAAGTATTTGCTCACCCAAACTGAAGTAGGAATAGAACCAATAAGATATGCGAGTAATATTATTAAGAATTCGTTCATTGTACTTAATTAAAGTTAAGTAGAAATAAGGTAATTCTGGCGATGGGCAAGTTCCTATCTACCCCACTCATGCTAAATACTATGCTCCAGCAATATTGAGATCCACTTATTTCTTTCAAGGGTATTTACCCTTCTTAAATTGTACGCCTGGCAAGCCATTAAAATATCATGTTCATCATCTTTTAAAAGGCCGCTCAACAAAACTTTTCCGCCTGCATTTAAGGCAGTAGCCAGGGCCAGTATATTATCTATGATTACGTTCTTATTAATATTAGCCAGAATGATGTCGAACTTTTCGACAGATGAAAATAAATCCGCTTGTATTACTTCGATCTTAAAGCATTTGTTTCGCTCAATGTTTTCTACAGCGTTTTCAATACTTAAATCATCCACATCTATTGCTCTAACACGGGAGGCTCCCAACTTTTCAGCAACAATAGCAAGTATACCGGTTCCGGTACCAAAATCAGCAACTTTTTTGTTTTCGAACAGAAGATAACTCATTTGTTCAACCATCATATAGGTGGTAGCATGGTGCCCGGTGCCGAAACTCATCTTAGGAGTGATGATGATATCTAATGGCAACGTTTCATCTTTATCATGAAAGTCTGCACGTATTATGCAAAAATCTTTGATTACAACCGGTTCAAAATTACGCTCCCATAACGCATTCCAGTTTTGCGAAGCAACAATGGTAACTGCGTAAGGCAGCTTGTAATTATCTAAAAGACTCTTCACTTCGGCCTCATCAAAATGATCCTGCTTTATAAAAGCATTTAACTCTTCTGGTTGTTCTTCCATCCCTTCAAAACCCTTATCAAAAAGATGGGCTACTAGCAAATCTTTTACAAACTGATCGGTAACGTGAATGGTTACATGAATATAGTTGGACATTTTAGAACTTAATTTAGTAAACTGCTATACCTCATTACACTTAACTAAAATGGATTACAAAAGTAGGTTGGCCGCTTACTTAATAAGTGGGCATAGGAAGCTTATGAAGTTTTTTAAATAAAAAATGACCTGGGTTGCAGGTCATTTTTAGGATATTTTATTTTTAATTTG
>JANPPB010000206.1:0-1762 GCA_031428295.1 Segetibacter sp.
AGAACGAATGAGCATAAAACCCACTAAGTACAAAAGATTATTGAGGGCACGATTTTCGAATCAGATTTATTCTACATTTACCGCCCCACAAAAATCTATTAATGGAAGAAATTGTTGCGGCTATCAGCCGGTTGTTTATGGAGTACAGCGGTATGCATGAAGACAGGATAGAAAAACTTCCTCAATCGGGTAGCGACCGCATTTATTTTAGGATTTATTCCGGCGACAAAACTTTGATAGCAACGCATAACCTGAACATAAAAGAAAATGACACTTTTTTAAAATTCACCGATCACTTTTTAAACGCCGGATTGCCAATGCCTGAAATTTTTAGCGTTAACGATAGCAAAACTATTTACCTGCAGGAAGACCTGGGTACTACCTCGCTGTTAGACAAACTTGAGCAACATGGACACAATGAATATACTTATGGTTTGTTTAAGCGAAGCCTGCAAGAACTTTCCAAAGTTCAAATTGCAGGAGATAGAGGTTTGAAATACGAGGAGTGGTGCCTGACTGCAAAGGAATTTGGCAGGCAGGCTATTATGAGCGATCTCTTGTATTTCAAGTACTATTTTTTAGATACGTTGAAGATGCCCTACGACAAACAGGCCATGTTGAACGATTTTGAGCTACTGAGTATTTACCTAACCAATGTTGAGCATAAGTATTTTATGTTTCGCGACTTTCAAAGCCGCAATGTTATTGTTAATAACGAAGACCCGCATTTTATAGATTACCAGGGAGGCATGAAAGGTGCGCTGCAATATGATGTTGCTTCGTTGCTTTGGCAGGCAAAGGCCAACCTGAGCGATGACTGGAAAAACAGTCTGCTGGAAGATTACATGAACGAAGCAGAGTACCATTTGGGTGAACCTATTGACCGTCCGCAATTCATCAGCCAGTTTAATGGATACGTACTTATACGTTTGTTGCAGGTGTTAGGTGCATATGGTTTTAGAGGTTTGTTTGAACGGAAAGCACATTTTTTATCAAGCATTCCATTGGCATTGCGCAATCTTAAATTTTTTATTGAAAACAAAACCATTGGTATTGAAACGCCAGAATTTACCCGCATTATTCAATTAATGGTTGAAGATGAAATGATTAAACGATTTGACACGATAAAGGCCAATGAATCAACTCCATTGGTGGTTAACATTAGTAGTTTTAGTTATAAAAAAGCATTGCCCCAGGATGAAACTGATAATGGTGGCGGCTTTCTATTTGATTGCAGGGGTATACTAAACCCGGGGCGCTTTGCTGAATATAAAACCTTAACGGGACGGGATAAAGAAGTGATTGACTTTTTGGAACAGCGCACCAAAATGCCCGACTTTTTAAACAGTGTTTTTGACCTGGTGGATATATCTGTTGAAGATTACATTACACGAGGCTTTAGCAGCCTGGTTATAGGGTTTGGCTGCACCGGTGGCCAACACCGCAGTGTTTATGCTGCCGATTGCCTGGCACGACATCTTAAAAATAAGTTTGGCGTAAAAATTAAGCTATCGCATAAAGTGCAGGACGAAAAAAACTGGTGCAACACAACCATGCATGTAGTTGCTGACGCAATTCCATCGTTGGAGCATATCATGCATATTGTTCCTTAGAATTTTAAAAATTGTAGCAGTCTACCGGCTTTGCTTTACATGCTTTGCCGTAATAATTTTTTAGTAATGAATGGCTCTTTAACCCACGGTAGTGTTAACACGGCAATGATACTGGCCGCAGGTTTGGGTACCCGTTTAAAACCGTGGAC
>JANPPB010000207.1:0-2727 GCA_031428295.1 Segetibacter sp.
CTCACAAAGTGACAAGTATAACCCCCCGGGTGTTTTATAAGGTAATCCTGGTGTTCAGCTTCAGCATCCCAAAAATCTCCTGCTGGCACCACCTCCGTTACCACGGGGCCCGGCCATTTTTTTGAAGCATTCATTTGGGCAATTATTTCTTCTGCAACCTGTTTTTGTTCGTCGTTTATATAAAAAATAGCCGACCGGTACGATGCACCTCTATCGTTGCCCTGCCTGTTGCGTGTGGTGGGGTCATGTATTTGGAAAAAGAATTCCAACAACGTTCTGTAACTGATAACGTCTGCATCATAGGTTACTGCAATGCCCTCAGCATGGTTGCCATGGTTGCGGTAGGTAGCATTCGGCACTTCGCCACCGGTGTAGCCCACAACAGTATCTGTAACACCGGGCAGGTTTCTTATCAAATCTTCTACGCCCCAAAAACACCCGCCAGCCAGTATGGCCCTTTCCGTTTTCATAGTATTCCGGTTAAGTTTCTTTAGAAAGCAAAAGTAATTAAATACCTGCTTTCGGTAGTACAAACGATGCCAGCCATTATGCTTATTGCCACATTGCATGCAGTTATAAAGCCGGGAAAATTTTCCCAGGGGGCAACGCTTTTGAATAGGCAATGTATCTGAAGAAACTATTGAAACCCAAAAGTTCTATGAAGTAAAGTAATTAGTACCATGAGATTTTCACTTGAATATTAAAGAAGTTTAAAATCATTTACCAATGGAAGAAAGGAAATCGAAAATAAAGCCCTACGTTTATGTTCACAAATAATCATTGTTCACGTTTACGTGAACATAAACAGTTAGTGAACATGACAGAACAGGAGATTATACATATGGCCTTGGAAAACCTCCAAAAGAATGCTCAAATTAAAGCTACATGGGAAACGGTTGCTCAAAAAGAACTGGAAGGACAGGTAATAATTAATATTGACAATCAAAATATTAAATACTACGTAGAAATAAAGAACGAGTTGCGAAACCATCAGTTACAGAAGATAATAAAGCTGAAACAGCAATATCAACCACTTATGGTAGTAGCTATTCGACTATTTCCAAAAATGAAAGAAGAACTTAGACGTATTAACATTGCTTATTTGGAAGCTAACGGGAATATATATTTGAAACATGAGAAAACTTTGTTGTGGATTGATGCCAACAAGCCAGTAGCAACTGAAAGGATAACCGGCAGCAGAGCTTTTACTAAAACCGGGCTAAAAGTGGTATTCCAATTCATGTTGGATGAAACTTTAGTGAACAGAACATACCGGCATATAGCAGAACGAACAGAAACCGGCATTGGAAATATTACCAATATTATTACAGGACTGAAGCAGGAGGGTTTTTTACTTACTATTGGCAAGAATGAATACAAATTAGACAACAAACAAACCTTATTAAATAAATGGATTGCTGCGTATGATTTGCGCTTGAAACCAACTTTGAAACTGGGAACATTTCGCTTTCTGAAAGAAGAGGATTTTAAGAACTGGAAAAACCTGCCGCTGCGTAATGGCAAAACATGGTGGGGTGGCGAACCGGCAGGAGATTTATTTACCAACTATCTGCAACCCGCAGAGCTTACTTTATATACAACCGAAACACGAAATGACCTGATTAAAAATTATAAACTCATACCTGATGAAAAGGGTAATGTAAAAGCCTACAAAAAGTTTTGGCAATATGATGATGTAAAGGATAATGTAGTTCCGCCATTATTGGCATATACTGACTTAATAAACACGAACGACAGAAGATGTATTGAAACCGCAAAAAAACTTTATGAGCAATATTTACAGAACAAATTTTGATGGGGTAAAGGAAGTTTATAAAGGAATATTTGATGCCTTGGAAAGAGCTTTAATAAAGTTTGATATAGACTACTATTTTAATAGGAGCCCAATCAAGGGATGTTTGGACCAACCATTTGCCTTTGGAAAAAAGAACAACGAGGGACATTGATTATTGTGTGTATGTAAAAGACCATGCAACATGGAATATGCTCATTGAATATCTCATAAATGAAGAAGGCTTTAAAAGAGATGAAAAAGAACCATACCGGTTTTATTATGGTGAAATAGTTGACCTGATACCGTTTGGAGGTATAGAAGAAAATGGTGAAGTAATATTAATGAACCCTACAACAGCACTATCGGTGTATGGCTGTAAAGAAGTAACTGAAGAAGCCGTTTTGATAGATGGAACTTTTAAGGTTGTAACATTGGCCGGGTTATGTGTTATGAAACTGATAGCTTACAATGAAAAACCAGGTAGCAGGGCAAAAGACATGGATGATTTCTTTTTCCTGGTGAAAAATTATCATGAAATAGCAGGTGAAGAATTATTTGACGGAAATTACGATGACCTTTTAGAGGGGGATTTTGAAATGCAGATTGCATCAGCAAGAATGCTTGGCAGACACATGACCCCTATTTTGAGTAAGAACGAAGCATTGAAAGAAAAAATAGTTGATATACTACAACACCAGTTGAGGGGCTTTAACGAAAATGAAATAAACCAGATGTATCAGGTGAGAGATTATAGTGCTGAATTAGTGCTAAAGTTTAAATTGGTTTTGGAAACTATAAGAGGAATAAAAGATACCGAATAAACCAACCAAAAAACTAGTAGATGTAGCAATGCCAATTAAAGAAATATCGGCTGAAAGTGTGTGGGATACATCAATAATGCTTGGTCAAATATATACCTGCATTTATATGGG
>JANPPB010000208.1:0-9299 GCA_031428295.1 Segetibacter sp.
CCTGTCAATGGCTTTTTACTAAACCCAATGATAGCAGGTGCAGCAATGGCATTAAGCAGTGTAAGCGTGGTGAGTAACAGCTTACGTTTAAGGTGGATGAAGATTTAGATTTTGTGGTACAAGCTGAAGTGCATTGATGAAACATTGTTGCTGCCTGCCCCATCCGAATGGCGGGGTCGCACTCTTGCACTATCATAAGTTTATTGATCGTTCTGCATTTGCCATAATTATGTAAAACATTACCATAATTCTATAACAGCTAATAAAGGGTTCCAAAATAATTTTACAACATAAAAAAAAACAGGTCATGAAAACAATACAGTTAAAAACAAACATCATGTGTGGCTCATGTATAGCCAAAGTAACTCCAACATTAAACGAGGCAATTGGAGAAGGAAACTGGAAGGTCGATACCCTTAATCCAAAGAAAGTGCTAACAGTTACTACCGAAGACCTTGATAAAACAGAGGTGATTAAAGCGGTACAAAAGGCAGGATATAAAGCAGAAGAGTTGGCTTAAAAACCGAAAGGGAGGTTAACTACTTCCCTTTTAAATTTTACAACTATGACCATAGTATATAAAGAGGGCAAGGCGACTCTTTAGGTGTTGAAGTTTCTGTTTATTAAGAAGAAGGTTTGATGTAAGTAAGGCATAGTTAATTATAATATTAAAATCATAACCTATAATATGGAACCAGGCAACACTTCACTTTATAGCTTGAATAATCTTAAAAACCTTAAACATTATAAAAGTTTATTTAACCGCTTTTTTCGGTTCCGTTCTAATTATGGCTTGAAAAAAAGTTTAACGCCACGTTATCGAGAAACAGTGGCACTTTAAACGTAGCCTCACGTTCGGTAATAGCGGAGTTTGATATACTAAATGCAGGAACGGAATTGTGGGCAGGTCAATATGCTAAAGTAAACATTCAGATGATGCGATAGCAACCCACGTTAGGGTACCATCAACAAGCATCGTGCAGGCACAGTCCGGTATATTTATTGTCAAAGTAGAGAACAGTGTTGCCAAACGCATACCCGTACAAACAGGAGTTGTTAAAGATAACCTGACCGAAGTTTTTGGAGCATTACAGGCACACGATATCATATTGCAAAAGGGAAGCGAAGAAGTAAAGAAAGGAATTAAAATAAAAACTCAATAAAGTATGCAACTCAATAAATTTTATACATCCCTAAAAAAAAATGCAGTAACCATGTTGCTTGGCGCATTTGTGCTCGTTCTAATTATAAGTCCTGATGCAAAGTCATGGATGCTGCAGCAACTGGTGTCTGTTGGTTTGTTTAAGGCAGAAATAAAAAAAGAAGCGGTCAATGATAATTCGTCTGTGAATACAGAATTCGCTTTTACAAATTCAACAGGCATAACGGCTACTACAGCTTCTTTAAAAGGTAAGGTTGTCTTCGTTAATTTTTGGGCATCATGGTGTCCGCCATGCCGTGCCGAAATGCCTTCTTTAAACAACTTGTATAAGAAGTTGAAAGACGATAACAGGTTCGTTTTTCTTTTTATGAACGAGGATGAAGACAAGAAAAAAGCCATTCAATATCTTGACAAGAACAACTTTATTATTCCCTTATACGAGCGTTCAGGAAATGTTCCAAACGAAATTTTTAGCGGCACGTTGCCAACAACTATTGTACTTAACAAACAGGGAAAGATAGTTTTAAAACATGAAGGCATGGCGGGTTATAACACCGATGAGTTTATTAAACAATTAAAGGACCTGTTGTAAAAGTGATGGCTGCAACTGGAAGGTATTTGTAAATAGTTAGCTTTTTTTGGTGACAAGCAGAAGATTTCATGGCGTCTTTTGTTGTGTCACTCACTTATACTTTTCGTTCGTTTAGCAGCAAGAAGCGTTAGTGAGAAAATGGGCCTTTTGAAATATGAAAATGGGAAGGAAAAACAATCAATTATTAAACAACCATCTATAAAACAAAAAACATGAACATTAAAATCATCGCATTCCTGGGATTAGCGCTCACAACATTTGCAGCGGGTTCAAACACTGCAAACGAAACCACACAAAATACTTCAGCAAAAACCACACAGGCAAACGAAGAAAAAACAGCAAATGTAGAAACCGCCGGTGGAGTAGTAACTTCATTGCCTGCTTTTAAAATAACAGATGTGAATGGCAACATAATTGACATAGCATCTTTAAAAGGCAAAAAAGTATTTGTAAACCTTTGGGCTACCTGGTGCCCGCCATGCAGGGCTGAGATACCATCAATTGAAAAACTTCAAAGCAAAGTAGATAAGCAAAAGATAGCGTTTGTAATGTTGTCGTTAGATAAGAATTTTGAACTGGCAAAAAAGTTTGCTAAGAAGAATAAAATGCAATTACCTGTTTATTATCCTGCGGAGGGTTTGCCTGAAATGTTTAAAATTGATGGCATTCCGGCTACATTTATTTTTAATGAAAAAGGCGAATTGATAAAAACAAATAACGGGATGGATGATTATGATACAGAACTATATGTGCAGATGCTGAAATCGTAAATAAACTTTGGGGATTAGTTTTTGAAGATTGATAAATAGTATTTAAACATTCAAAATATTTTATTATGAACTATAACATTAGCAAAAAAGTAGAAGGCACCTTTGATGATACAATTAACAAAGTAACCGAAGAGTTAAAAAAGGAAGGCTTTGGTATCATTTCTGAAATTGATTTGAAAGAAAAGTTCAAAGAAAAGCTGAATGTGAATTTCAGGAACTATAAAATTTTGGGGGCATGTAACCCTGCCTTAGCATTAAAGGCAATTGAGCAGGAAGATAAAATAGGTACTATGCTGCCTTGTAATATTTTAGTACAGGAACATGAAAATGGCGAGGTTGAAGTTTCTGCCATTAATCCATTAGCATCAATAGGAGCAGTAAATAATGAAAGCCTGCAATCAATCGCTGAAGAAGTAACCAGTAAATTAAAGGTGGTAATAGAGAACATTTAGTTGAGCATTTATTCGTGCAAATTGAAACAGTAAATCATCAAACGCCCATGGTTAAACAGCGGAACTTCTTTCCAATAAAGCAGTTTATGTAGCAAGCATTTCGTTCAGGCTCCATTGCTGCAATTGCTATGATACCTTTTGCCTTATTATTTTCTGCTTTGGGTATGCGGATAAATGAGTACGGCAAAAAAGTCATTCAACTTTTGTTCAGCGATTTTTCTCCCGGTATCCAGCTTGTTTTATTTGTGATAGAGCATTTTTTACTTAGCTGGGTATTTGCTATTCCCCTGCTGCTATTGTTCAAGCATTTTCATTATCGGATTACGCATCTTTTTGTAGGGATTTTTTATGGTGCTGTATTTTATATCTTAATAAACTTACTGCTGCTGCCTACGCTTTTTAGCGATGCCACGCCCTGGAAACTTGGCTTTATGAAAATCATTCTTCCAAGCCTGGTAGTTCATAATGTGTATGGTCTTTAGTTGCAATTAGTTCACGACCGGTTTATAAAAGAATATTGATTAAAGTCAGCTTAAAGTAATGTTTTTTATTTTGGGCTTAACCATTATTTACAGTGTCATGCAAAATCATTGACGTTAATACTAAAAGGATTTGTAATAATTCGTTAGTTTTTAAACGGAGGATTGAGAGGCAAATACACGGCTGCGGAGCTATCATAAAACATCAATTAGCATGATATTAATCACTTAATAAATCTTCAGCCTCCGATAAATTGCATTCAAAGTTTACGTATGACACAATCATATCAAATAGTAATTGTGGGTGGCGGCAATGCAGGAATTACAGTGGCGGCACAACTGCTTTTAAAAAACCGTAAACTTAATATTGCTGTTATTGAACCGGCTGATAAACATTATTACCAGCCTGCCTGGACTTTAGTGGGTGGTGGTGTGTTTGATATAAATAAAACAGCACGTAATGAAGCTCAAGTAATACCCAGAGGGGCTCATTGGATAAAACAAAAAGTAGTTGGTTTTATGCCTGAACAAAATGCAGTACAGCTTGATAATGATGATACCGTTAATTACAAGTACCTGGTAATTGCACCCGGCATTCAGCTTAACTGGAGCGCTGTAAAAGGTTTGGAAGAAACGCTGGGTAAGAACAACGTTTGTTCCAATTATAGTTTTAAACAAGCCCCCTATACTTTTGAATGCCTTAAAAGTTTCAAAGGTGGTAAAGCCCTGTTTACAAATCCGAACACCCCGGTAAAATGCGGCGGGGCACCGTTAAAAATAATGTTCCTCGCTGCGGATTATTTTAGAAAACATGGCGTGGCCGATAAAACAGAAATACAATACTGGAGCGGCGGAACAAGGCTTTTTGGTGTAGAAAAATATGAAAAAACTTTACTTAAAGTTGTAGAACGATATAATATAAAAATTAATTTCTTTTTTAAGCTTGATGAAATTGACGGACCAAATAAGCGGGCAAAGTTTATAGGTATCGGAGAAAAGAATAAAGGTGAAGAACAATGGGTGGATTTTGAAATGATGCATGTAACGCCACCGCAAAGCGCCCCTGATTTTATTAAAAACAGCACGCTTGCCAATGAAGCCGGATGGGTGGATGTAAATAAAAATACTTTACAGCATAACAGCTTCACAAATATTTTTTCATTAGGCGATGCATCCTCATTACCTACTTCAAGAACAGGCGCCGCTATAAGAAAGCAAACCCCTGTTGTAGTTAAAAACCTGCTTGCTTTAATGCAGCATAAATCATTAACAGGTAATTATACAGGCTATACATCCTGTCCGTTAGTAACAGGTTATGGCAAGCTTGTGCTGGCAGAATTTGATTATAACAATCAACCAATGGAAACATTTCCGTTCGACCAGAGCAAAGAAAGATGGAGTATGTACCAGCTTAAAACAAAAGTGCTTCCGTGGCTGTACTGGAACAAAATATTGAAAGGGAAAATGTAGTGCTGTTTTATTAACAGGCAGTAAGTTCATTATAAGATTGGTTTACAGGAGGTAGAGATGCCCAAAATAAATTTAATGAACATCGGCTTCGCTTCTTTCCCTCAATCCCATTTCACCCGCATCATCTTTAAAAACCCGCAACTTCATTATCAATGCCATGCAAATGAGCGGTGGTACAAATATGGGCAGTGGCATAACAGGCATGCACAAAATAAATAATAAAATTTACAACAAAAACAGGATTGATGAAACTGTTGCTACCAACAGAAACCTGGGTGTTTGATAATTCGCAGGGTGGTGAACTGCATCCAATTCATCTGCACGGTGTACATTTTCAGGTAATTGATAGAACAGGGGGTCGTGGACAATTGATAGTTTCTAAAAGTGGCTGGAAGGATACTTTTTTGGTAATGCCCGGCGAAACAGTAAAAATTATCGTTCCGTTTTCAACATTAAAAGGTGTATTTTTTTTCACTGCCACAACCTTGAACACGAAGATGAAGGTATGATGCTGCAGTATAAATTGAGTTAAGAAATAATTATTGGGAAGGGATTATGAACTCCTTATTTTTTATTTTAAAATTTTAGGGTTTATGGGTTTCATTTTTATTGTTCTAAAACTCAAATAATAAATAATCGCAGGCAGCAGCATAAATTGCAATACCGGAGACAAACCAACATTAACCACGGGAACGAGCGGCATAGCTTCAGTATAAGACCAGCTTGCTGATGATACATGCCTTACTTCAGCAACAACAGCCCCTATGCCCCCTGCTATCATCAAAGCAAAAATTCGTTTGCCCTTTCGCTTATGCATCCAATATGTTTCTTTATAAAAAAACGAAAAACTGTAATAAAGCAAAGCAACCATAATACCATCTGCTATGGAAGCTACCCCACAAAAAATGGTGGACTGCATGCCTCGCTCCATGTTTTTATATAAAGGCATTTGTACCATTTCCCATGCAAAATTTAGCAGGACAGCCAAAATCAGAATAATGAATGTAAACTGTTTGAAGGCGGGTTTATTGTCCGTTTTATTTAATAAAATGATATAGAATACTATAACCAAAATCAATGCAATAACCGGCACCAAAAAAGCCTGTAAGGTTAGTGTGTCCATCTTATTAAAATTGAATATAATTCTATCCAAAAAAATAGCTTTTAGCACATCTCACTTTTCCAAAATAATTTTGTTGTACAGCACATTCTTACTTCGGCTAAAACCCCGGCACCGGCGGTTATTAAAGCAACCGCAATAAAGGCGGCTTGTATTCCAAACCAGTCAGCTATAATTCCCGACAGTACGGCGCCAATCACATATCCACTATCCCGCCAAAAACGAAAAATGCTCATGCTTTGTGCCCTTTGATGTGGATGTGTATTCTCCGCAATCACAGTAAGAAAATTTGGATATACCAACGCTGTTCCTAAACCAAGTATTATCATAGCCAACACACTTACCCAAACGGCAGAAGCCATTGCAATAACAAAAAGGGCCACCGCCTGCAGCATCATACCACCTGTAATTAGCTGCTTCTTGCAATACATATCACCCAGCTTACCGGTGAACAATTGTCCCAAGCCCCAAACTACCGGGTACATACCTGCCACCAAACCAATTTGCGGCAATGAGTAATTTTTTTGTAATAAAAGTATAGGCAACAACCCCCAAACTATACCATCATTTAAATTATTTACTAAGCCGTTTATGGTAACCGAACCCATGTTGCGGTGCTGATAAGATGAGGCTTTCCAAATATTTTTAAGCAAGGGTATGCGGCTTTCTTTAGCCTCGTGGTGTACAAATGCGGCGGTATCTTTTATAAAAAAAATGGTAAGTAAAAACCCGGAAAGAGAAAACAAAATTCCAGGTATAAAGGGATAAAAAGCATAACCTTTTTCATCGGCAATAGCAGCAGCTAAATATGCAGCTACGCCAACAGCCAGGTAACCGGCAAATTCATTAATGCCCATGGCTAGCCCCCGGTTTTTTTCACCAACCAAATCAATTTTCATGATTACAGTTGATGACCATGCAAGCCCCTGGTTTATACCCAATAAAATATTTGCCGCAATTACCCAGCTCCACGAGTTAGCATACATTAATAGAAAAGGAACAGGCAATGCCACTATCCAGCCAATCATCAGCACTTGCTTGCGGGTAATGTAACGGGTTAGCTTTCCCATTAATAAATTGGCAAGCGCTTTACTGGTGCCGAAAGCAATTATAAACGAAAGCAATGCCGTTTTACCATTGATGTTGAAAATGTTTTCTCCCAAACCTGATAAAACGCTGCGCTCTAATCCAACCATGCTTCCTACAAAAGCATTGATGATTACTAATAGCCAAAACTGTTTCCAGTTGCTTTTTAATCCCTGCTGCATATTGCTGTATTACTGCACTTGTTTAGCAGGGCAGGTGTTCATTCCCAACAGAGAATATAAAGGACATGTGCCAACAAGGCTGGTTAGCACAAACACGCCACCTAATACTAATAATACAATGCCCCATGTACCCGTTACTGTACCGGCAAAATACAAAACACCAAATACAATGGCTGCGGTTATCCTGGTAATCCGGTCTGCTGTTCCCATGTTCTTTTTCATAATTTTTTAATCAATAAATTAACAATAAGCACAACTATACCTGCACATAATAAACAAACAGATATCAGCTTAATCCATTTGTGCATTGGTGAAGCTAAACACTTGATTTATTTTTTTTTGTGATAAATATCACTTAAGCAGGTGACAGCAGTCAGCATACATCAATAACGAACTTCGCTTCATCCCTTGAAGGAATCGCAACCCAATGGTCAAGTTTGTTTTGTTTTTTGTGAAGCATACCCTTTCTCAGGTCTTCACTCGTCAGGTCAGTAAAATCAGAAAATCTCAAACCTGTTAAACATCCTATGACTAAATCGTTTCGATAATTAAGGAGGTTGGGGTGTTTGGAAAAATCAAGACTGTAGATGTTACTTATTTCTTACATAGCTACTTTTTCTAAGGAAGCCACATCGAAGCCTGGGTGATACATTTTCTTAAGAAAAATCTGAAAATCAGCGAGGTATCGTAAACCTATATAAAAACAAATAAGGATCACATTACTGTAATCCTTACTTCTGAGGTCCCGACCAGATTCGAACTGGTGTGGAAGCTTTTGCAGAGCTTTGCCTAGCCACTCGGCCACAGGACCCTAAAAACTAAGCAGCGAAAATAGGGCAATTCAATTAAATCAAAAATACATAAGCAAAAATACATGGTCAACTGCCCTATTTTTGCTTTACTAAAATACCTGAATGAAGCGCATTGCCGAAAGCGAATTGATACTCAATAGCCGGGGAGCCATTTACCACCTGGATGTCAGGCCCGAAGAGTTGGCTCATACCATCATAACGGTAGGCGACCCGGATCGTGTTCAGGAGGTTAGCAGGCACTTTGATTCGATAGAGGTAAAACGTAATCACAGGGAGTTTGTAACCCACACCGGCAGGCTGGGCAAAAAAAGAATTTCCGTTGTTTCTACAGGCATTGGCACTGATAACATAGACATTGTATTAAACGAACTGGACGCTCTTGTAAATATTGATTTTAACTCAAGAACTATCAACCACAAGCTTACCACTTTAACCATCATAAGGTTGGGAACCTCCGGATCGTTGCAGGGCGACATTGAAGTTGACAGCATGGTGGCGTCTACGCATGGCCTGGGGATTGACAACCTGTTGAATTATTACCGCCACGACAACAATGACGAGGAGATGCAAATTCTTCAGCAGTTTGCGGCACATACACAACTAAGCAGCCATTTTTCGCAACCATATATTGCAGGTGCTGCATCAGCCATTTTAAAGAATTTTGTTGAGGGCTTTCACCATGGCATTACAGTAACCTGTCCCGGATTTTATGGTCCACAAGGCCGGGTGCTGCGTTTGGGTTTAACAAACCCCGACCTTATTGACAGGCTTACACAATTTACATTTGGTAATCATCGCATCACCAATTTCGAAATGGAAACAAGTGCCATTTATGGCCTGGGCAAATTGTTAGGCCACCATTGTTTAAGCATCAGTGCCATTGTTGCCAATCGGGTAAAAAAAGAGTTTAGCCAAGATGGTGCAAAGGCAGTTGATACCATGATCAGCAAATGCCTTACTATCATTGAAAATATGTAACACGCAACCCAAATTTACGGGGACCGGTATAACAATATTTGTCCTCATCTTATTAAAAAACTGTTTATACAATGAAGATTGAATTTTATAAGTACCAGGGAGCAGGCAACGATTTTATTTTATTGGATAATCGCAATAACAAGTATAATGACTTAACCACCCAGCATGTTAAACATTTGTGCGACCGTCATTTTGG
>JANPPB010000209.1:0-6366 GCA_031428295.1 Segetibacter sp.
CTTTTTTAAGGCACGGCTTTTGCAAATTAAGCGGTATGAAAAAAAAATACTTCATCGGCGTGTTATTATTTAGCCTGGCTATATCGTGCAAAAGTTCGGACAATAAGCAGGAAAAATCCACAACAGTAGAAGAAGATATCAAGAACAAAAAGATATCCGCGAGGGATGTTAGCATTACCTCCGAAAATGCATATAACAACTTGTTTATTGACAGTGTAACAGTTGCCGCATACCTCGACTCAAACAATCTTGGTAACAAGCTTGAAAGAAGGTTTCTGAGTTTTTACAATTCGCGTAACTACCAATACGCATGGTTTGCAAACGATGGCTTAACTGAACAGGCCCGCGGCTTTTACAACCTCTATTTATTCAACCTAAAACACAACAACGACAGCCTTACCAAAGATCGAAAATTGCAGGCTCGTATGGACAACTTGTTTGCAGAAGAGAATATGCAGGTGAGTAAAAACAATAAAATTTTGATGGCTACTGAGTTAAAACTTACACAGTTGTTTATAGAACACGGCCTGAAGATGTATGAGGACGGATACGTGAAAAGGAAAGAAATGGAGCGATTTGTACCCAGTCGTAAAGTTGATCCTATTTATTTAGCTGATTCTTTGTTGAATAAAAGACACAAGGACAATAAATATTTTGAGGATATAAACGAACCCTATAAAAAGTTAAAAGCTGAGTTAGCTAACTATACAAGAATTGCTAAAAACGGTGGATGGCCTTTAATAACCACATCAGCTAAAACAATAAAACAAGGTGTAAGCCTGCCCGAAATAATTGCAATTAAAAAGCGGTTACAAATTACCGGCGACCTTGCAGTTCCTGATACTACGAAAAAATTTGACTCTCCACTTGTAGAGGCTGTCAAAAACTTTCAGACACGCCATGGTTACACTCCTACCGGTGTTATTACCCAACCTTTAATTGCCGATTTAAATGTACCGGTGGAAAAGAAAATACAACAATTACTTATTAATCTTGACAGGATGCGGTGGATGCCTACGCTGCCAAATGGCAGCATGATATTGGTAAACATTCCTGAATTTGTGCTGCATGTTATGAATGGTAAACAGGAAGAATGGAGCATGAATGTGGTTGTAGGAAAGGAAGGTCATAACACAATGATTTTTACCGATGACTTAAACCAAATTGTTTTTAGTCCATATTGGAATGTGCCTCCCAGCATAGTTAAGAAAGAGATACTTCCCAAAATGGAAACAGACCCCGGGTATCTTGCAGGTCAAAACATGGAGATCGTAAAAAATGATGGAGATCTGCCGGTAATCAGGCAACTACCCGGTCCCAAAAATTCATTAGGAAAAGTAAAATTCCTATTCCCCAATAGCTTCAATATTTACTTTCACGATACTCCTGCCAAAAGCTTGTTTTATAAAGACATGAGGGCCTTTAGCCATGGATGTATTCGCCTGAGCGATCCTGAAAAATTAGCAAGCTACTTATTAAAGGATCAGCCGGAGTGGTCGACTGCTGCTATTAAAGATGCTATGAACAGTGGAACCGAACAGTTTGTAAAACTGAAGAAGGCTATTCCGGTGTTTATTACTTATTACACGGCCTGGATTGATGCTAACGGTAAACTAAATTTTAGAGACGACATTTACGGACATGATGAATCAATTGCACAAAAAATGTTTGTGAGCAGCCGTGCAGTTGCTACTAATTAATTCTGAACCATATCTCTTTTAGGGGGCCAATTATTGGCTCCCTTTTTTATTTCAATCGCTAAATAGAAAGGAATACTTACCTCTAACTTTGCCAGCATGAAAATTCATCTTTGGTCGGTAGGCAAACCACATGATGGCTATGTAAAGCAAGGTGTTGATGACTTTACCCAACGTATATTAAAGTACTACCCTGTTGCCTGGAAAATTATTGCACCTGCCAGGCAAACGGTTAACACCAGCGAAGCCGATATAAAAAAGCAGGAAGCTCAAAATATTTTACAGTTATTAGACAAAGATGATTACCTGGTGTTGCTGGAGGAAAAGGGTAAGTTATTAAGCTCTGTTGAGTTGGCTAACTGGTTACAACAACGGGCCAACCAGAGCACCCGGAACCTAATTTTTTTAATTGGTGGCGCATTTGGTGTTGATGACAGTATTAACGCGAGGGCCAATTTTAAGTGGTCGTTATCTGCATTGGTATTTCCACACCAGTTGGTACGGCTTATTTTAGCTGAGCAGATTTACCGCGCCTGCACTATTAACCGCAACGAAAAATATCACCATACTTAAACGTATCTTGTTTTTATGATTAGCATCACCCTGGTAATAATTATTCTTACCACGATTATTTCTTTTACGGCAATGAATAATAACAAGGTAACAAGCGACCTTATTTTTTATCCGCCTGCAATTACTGAACAAAACCAATGGTACCGGTTTTTTACCTGTGCCCTCATTCACGCCGACATACCCCATTTGGTATTTAACATGTGGGGACTTTATGTATTTGGCGAAAACCTTGAGACAGCCTTCTCCTTTATTTTTCCAACGTTAGGCCGCTTCTTATATGTGGCTCTATATCTTTTTGCCCAGTTTTTTTGCCTCGTACCTACCTATGTAAAAAATAAAGACAATCGTTTATATCAAAGCCTGGGGGCCTCGGGTGCAGTATCAGGTATCGTGTTTGCTTCCATTATCCTATTCCCTACCGCAAAACTGGGATTGCTCTTTTTACCTTTTTATATACCGGGTTTTATTTTTGGTTTTTTATACCTGGCAGCTTCGTATTACATGGCTAAACGGGGCAGGGATAATATTAATCATGAGGCTCATTTATTTGGTGCTATTGCCGGTGTGGCATTCACTGTTATAGCCTGTTATGCATTCAGTAGCTTTGACCCTATCAAAAATTTTATTTCCCAAATTTCAGAGTCGTTTCAGTAGATATGCTTCCTTCTTTTCCAACAAATGGCAATTAGCCCCCCAACTCTATTTTTACATGAATTACTTTGAACTTTTTGAAATATCCGAGACATTAACGCCTGATGCCAGTACCATAAAAAACAGGTTTTATGAGCTGAGTAGAAAGTATCACCCCGATTTTTATACCCAGTCTTCGGAGAGTGAACAGTCTGACATTTTAGAAAAGGCTGCCCTATTAAACAAAGCATATAAAGTGTTTCAAAATAAAGATTCGCTTATCAAGTATGTGTTAATAGATAAAGGATTGTTAGTGGAAGAAGAAAAATATGAACTTCCGCCGGAGTTTTTAATGGAAGTGATGGAACATAATGAGGCTTTGATGGAGGCTAAAATGATAGCCGACAAAAGCGAGATGGAGATAGTAAAAGTGGGTATACAAAAGCTGCTTTTTGAGATATATGAACCTGTAAAAAGTATTGTGGATAATTATACGCTGCAAAAAACAACCACTGAAGATTTATTAAAGGTGAAGCAATATTATTTTCAAAAAAAATACCTCGACAGGATTTTGGCAGCAATGCATTGATGTCTTAATATTGCATCCCTGTTAAAAGGGTGTGAGTTCTTTTTAAAATTAATGCCGATGCAGATGCGGCACGTAAAGCCCGGGTGGCGGAATTGGTAGACGCAGCAGACTCAAAATCTGCCGTTCGCAAGGATGTGCTGGTTCGATTCCAGTCCCGGGCACCATCACCTTATATCAACCCCTTGCAAATAAAAAATTTGCAGGGGGTTTTTTGTTCTCATCGCCTATTTATAAACTCTTTTTCCCGCTTATTATTCCATTGTAGGGCGAACATACAGCGAACGGTTTGGCGAACGTTTTATTACCTTGATTGTATGAACAAAAAACTTAGAACAGCGATACAGCTATTTTGAAATGTTTAATAGTGACAAAGTTTTACATTCACTAAAGAAGCAAAAAGTGTATCATAAAAATATCATCCAAAAATAAAATACGGGGCCGTAATCCCTCATCTTCAGGATTACGGCCTTAATGAGTTGTGTGACTCAACCCTTTGCTGCTTCCTTCATTGCCTTTATCCCGTTACCATTCTCAGTTCATGCAGCGTTTCCGCTATGGTATTCTCATGCCCTAACTCCTACCCCCAATTGCACATTTTAATGGCTGTTGCACTCAGTCCTCCGCTTCAAAGTTTAATAACCAGATGTCAAAAAGTATCTACCGCTCTCCATATGTCTGTCACTGCGGAGATAAAGGAAAAAACAGACTGTCCGGTAAGTACTACACGCATACATCCCGTACAAGAACCCAATGACAATATTGCTGCCAATGGGCCTGATTATTCTTCTATTATAAAACAACGGGAACAATTAACTTCGGCACAAGTAAAACTAAACTGCGATAAACCTTCTGTTAATGAAAAAATTACTATCTCTATTTACTGTATTGCTATCGTTAGCAGCTTGTAAAAACAACCCCAATGCAACCATTGCCGATATACAGGGCATTGATACTTCCATAAAACCCGGCAACAACTTTTTTATGTACGTAAATCGTACCTGGTACGATTCGGCACAAATACCGCCTTCACAGTCGGGCGTTGGTGCCTATATGTTTATGAACTACCCGCAGCGCCTGCGTTTGCAGGGCATACTGGATAGTGTTGCAAAAGCTAATAATACCGCGGGAAGCATTGAGCAAAAGCTGGGAGATTTTTACGCATCAGGTTTAGATACAATAACCATTAACCAACGGGGTTACGAACCCATCAGGCCGTTACTGGCATTTATAGACAGCATTGGTGATGTAGCATCTTTAATGAAGTATGCTGCTACCGAAGCAAAGGCATCCAATACTTCTTTTATAGCTTTTGGTGTTGGAGCCGATAATAAAAACAGCAGCCTAAACATTGCCCATATTTACCAAACAGGTATTGGCCTGCCCGAGCGGGAATATTATTTTAAAACAGATGCGCCAAGCATGGCCATACAGCAGGCGTACAAAATATATATAGCCAAACTGTTTCAACTTACCGGCAGCGATACTGAAACTGCAGCAAAAAATGCGGCTATTGTTTATAACATAGATAAACAACTGGCCGGGAGCCACCGAACAAATGTTGAGCTGCGCGATGTAAATGCCAACTATAATAAAATGGCCGTTGCAACCCTTGCAAAGCGCCATCCTAACATTGGCTGGCAAAATGTTTTGAATGATTTAGGTGCAAAAACAGATTCTATTGATGTGGGCCAGCCTGCTTATTATGATAAGCTAAATGCAGCTTTAAAAACAATTTCCATTAACGATTGGAAATTGTACGTGAAGGCATATTCTATTAACAACTACGCTAATGTGCTAAGCAAACCTTTTGTTGATGCAGCGTTTGAATTGAACAAGGCATTGAGCGGACAGGCAGTACAAAAAACCCGCGGCGAAAAAATGGCCAGTGCAATTGACCAGGCTATGGGTGAGGCGCTTGGGCAGTTGTATGTAAAAAAATACTTTACTGAAGAGGCAAAAAAGCGTACGCTGGAATTGGTGAATAATTTACAAAAAGCAATGGCTGCCCGTATTGATAAGCTTGACTGGATGAGCGACAGCACCAAACAAAAATCAAAAGAAAAGCTCTTTTCCATCACCAAAAAAATTGGTTATCCCGACAAATGGAGAGACTTCAGCAACTTAAAAATTTTAAAAGGTAAATACTTTGAAAATGTTGTGTCTGCCGCCGTTAATAACTACCAATTTCAACTGGCTAAACTAAATAAGCCTGTGGATAGAAGCGAATGGTTTACTACGCCTTCCACCGTTACGGCTTATTACAATCCTTCTGCAAACGAAATTGTTTTTCCCGCAGCCATTTTACAAACGCCTTACTTTAATAACAACGTTGATGATGCCCTTAACTATGGTGGTATTGGTATGGTGATCGGTCATGAAATAACACATGCTTTTGATGACCAGGGCGCACAGTTTGACAAAGAGGGCAACGTAAAAAACTGGTGGACAGAAGGCGACTACACAAAATTTAAGGCAAAAACACAACAGGTAGTTGACCAATATAATATGTTTTCTGTACTGGATACTGTACATGTAAAAGGTGCCATGACGGTTGGTGAGAATGCTGCTGACATTGGCGGCGTTGCCATTGCTTACGATGCTTTTAAAATGACCAAACAAGGGCAAGACACCACAAAGGTTGACGGCTATACCCCTGACCAACGATTCTTTATTTCTGTTGCCAAAATATGGCGGGTTAAAATGAAAGATGAATTTCTGCGACTGTGGATCAATAACAATCCACACTCCCCGCCTATGTGGCGTGTAAATGGCCCTTTAATGAACTCTCCGCATTTTCAGAAGGCGTTTAATGTACAGCCTGGCGACTCTATGTATTTACCCGAAAAAGACAGGATTCATATTTGGTAAACACATAAG
>JANPPB010000210.1:0-3916 GCA_031428295.1 Segetibacter sp.
CTCTTATACCCTGCTCTCTACTCCTCCTCTCCCTCACTCACCCTCTACTAAAGCACAACCCCAATAACGTAAGAACTATCCCCTTTTTTAATTGCGGGGTGCAAAGATAACCACCCTCCTTACATAGCAAAATATATTTTAGAAAAATAAAAAGAGGAAGATTGTAAAAGAGATTATAAAGAAATAGGAAGCAATTGAAGAAAATGAAGGCTTATTTCTATGATTCTATTATCAAAGTTGATCAGAATTAAATTACAAAAACTGATGGTGGATATACAACTTGATTTAGGAATAACCCATGGGGTGGAGTGGCAAAATTTGCTTTAGTACAATCCTTGGCTACAATTACCTGATTAAACTCTTCTATGGATAAGGCTCCTCTACCTAATTGTAACATAGTACCTACCAATCCCCTAACCATGCCCCGTAAAAAACGATTGGCTTTAACTTGATAACTCAGGCCGGCATCGTTTTGAAACCACTCACTCTGAAGGATGGTACAATCGTGGGTATGCACCTGGCTGTTCCGCTTGGCAAAAGAGGTAAAATCCTTATGCTGCATCAATATGGCAGCAGAAGCTTGCAAGGCATTTAAATCTAAGGTGTATGGATAAAACCACGCAGTTTCGAATGCAAATGGGTTTTTGACTGAATAGATATTATAAATATACTCTCTCGACAAGGCATCAAACCTGGCATGTACCTCCTCGTTTACACGAACAATGCTTTTGATGGCTATATCGTACGGCAATAGCGCATTTAGACTGTACAAGATTTTTTCAGGCAACTCACTATCAAAATCACAATGAAAATAGTTTTGATTGGCATGCACACCGGCATCAGTTCGGGAGGAGCCGGTTAGCTTGTACTCCTTTTTAAAATAAATTTTGAGCACTCTTTGCACTTCGGACTGAATGGTAGCAGCGTTATTCTGAATTTGAAATCCTGCATAGTTCGTTCCTTTATATTTTACTTCTATAAAATAGCGCATTGAGTAGCATTTGTGTTGGGGAGGAACTCTAATCGATTAGCATGGCTTTAAATCGATTGATGTAATAAGTTTGTGACAACATAATGGACAGTGAATTAAAATTAGTAGCATCGGAGACAAATGGATAAGAGGCATCAAAAAACTGGTAGCGAGCCTGGTCCGTTAAAAAAAAATACGCAAGATTTTTTATCTGTTCAGTATTAAAACACATCACTTTAAAGCTTTTTTTAGCTTCCGATATCATTCCATCTGTATCTGTAGCGGATGCGATTTTTTTTCTAAGCTTCAAAAAATCGTCATTTGAAGCACTGCTTACACACCTGGAAAACATAGGATTGTTGGTTACCTTATTTTCCTGAGTTACTTTTTCATCAGCCTTTGACTTTGCAACTAATTGTACTGTATCTTTTGATTTTGGCGAACTTATATCTAAAAATTTAAGGTTCCTTTTATCAGCAGATTTATCATCATTTAATACCTGAATTTTAGTATCTGGGATCAATACATTAATCGTATCATTCTGAGGAATTAACTCATCAACGTATGTTATATAGATAGCCTCCCCTCCTTTTAATTCGGAGATTTTTGTAATTCTTGATTTAGCAGTATAAGTCTTATTGTTTGTTTTGTTTTTATCCTGATCAATTCGCTGGATTGGCTGAGTGTCTTCTACGTTTTTCTCTGTTGCTGAGGAAATTTCTTTAACCATCTCTTTGGGTGTTGGCAGAATTGGTGTTTGCAGCATTACAGTATCAATCTTTGCCTCTTTAGCAGCGACATTGTGGTTTACGGCATCAGTCTTCGGTTGAGCAGATGTGACTATTTGAACCTGCTGCGAACTATTAGCAGTAGCAGGAACATTAACCTCTGGCTGAAAAGTACGAGATGGAACATTTGATGAAGGTTTAACTAAAGCATCATTAGTATTTGCCGCTGTACTTGCCTTGTCTTGTATTGCGGTACCAGCATATGTAGTTTCGAAATTTTGAAGATTAAATAACGCCCATCCTTTTTGATCCACATTCTTTAAAGTATAACCAAGATCTTTTTGAGCTACCTCAATGTTGAAATATTGATCAGGTATGGTGTTGCCTCCAAACCCCACAGCCATGGAATATTTTCCTGCTAACATTTTAGGAACAATAACGTAACCTGAAGCAGTTGAACTATAAACTTTGTTATTGACCGTTAAGTTAAAAGGTTGGCGGCTTTCAGTCTCAATAAAAACAAAACGGTTTTGCTGAGCATTGAGGGTAAAAGAAAAAGTACTAAAACAAACTAATATGCTGAGAACAATCTTCATTGATACAATTTAAATTTTAGTATGGTTGGATTTTGGACCATTACAAAATTAATAAAACATGCAATACTGGTAAAAGCAGCAAAGTAGTTACTTAACATTACACATCAAGCAGCTTCACAATTCAAAATTTTAAAACCTTTTCAGTCAACACAAATAAGACTTATAGCAGTGCTATCCGGACTGCACAGGATTATTGCCCTCAGGCAGGTTATTTGAGGGTTCGACAAACAATATGCAAACCGGATTAACCAGCAACTCAGGGATTTGATAGAAAAGAAACAACAGGTAAAAAATGAAAGTAATAAACAAGCTATAGCCTAGCAAATAGACCTGATTGAAAAGAATCTGCCTTTAAAATAAATAGGGGATGTTTTAAATATTAAGAGGCCGTCATCAGCTTTTGAGACGGCCTCTTTGTATTATAAAATTATGGTTTACCAACTTCCACCCGAACCACCACCTCCAAAACTTCCACCACCAAAACCACCGAAGCCTCCACCTCCTGAACTGCCGCCTCCAAAACCTCCACCTCTACCTCCACTAAGCAGGCTACCTAAAAGAGCTCCCGTAGCCACGTCGCCAAAACCCCGGCGGCTTAACATTCCACCACCTCGTCCGCCACTTCGTCCGCCAATCATCATCAAAATAAATAGAATAATAATTACTCCTAATATTGATCCACCACCCTTACCCTTCTTTTTTCGGCTACCATATCCGGCAGGCGGTTTGTACTCACCGGCAGCGGCTTTCATTATGGCATTCGTGCCTAAGTCAAGCCCTCTAAAAAAATCGTTCTCTTTAAAATTGGGCCTTATTTCATTATCAATAATTGACCGGGCCGTTATATCGGGCAGGGCACCTTCGAGACCATAGCCTGGCGAAATAAAAATTTGCCGATCGTTTTTAGCAATCAGCACAATGACACCATTATTGGTTTTTTTGTTACCCACACCCCAGGCACGACCCAGCTTGGTGGCATAATCAACAGGTGCATAATCGTCAGTTGACGACACAATTACGATTGCTATCTGGTTGCTGGTACTATCGTCGTAAGCAACAAGTTTACGCTCCAATGTTGCCACCTGGTCGGCCGAAAGCGTATTGGTAAAATCATTTACCAACCTGGGTGGATTAGGCCTTGCCGGTATATTTTGCCCAATTCCTGCAATAGCGAAGAACAGTATTGCAATAGCTATAAGAAAATGCTTCATGTTATGTAGTAAGAAACAATCCCGCCGGGGCGGGATTGTTTTATTTTCCAAATATGATCTCGTCAGGTAATTCGTTCTTATCAGTGGTCTCGTAAGGAAACTCTTCCTTTAAGGCGCTTCCAATATCTAAAACACAATGGCAAATGCCACCAACAATATCGTTTTTCGAAAAGTCTTTAATAATTTTCTTCACTTCAAGGTTCCAATATTCAGCACCTAACCTTATGTAAATTCCTTCATCGCCAAATAAGGCAAGCTGGTGATCTTTATAAGCAATGTAAAAGAGAACGGCATTTCTATCCTTTGTAGATTCCATCTTCAGGTTAAAAAAAATTTCTTTAGCCCTGTCAACGGGATCAACATATTCGCACCTGCTTTCAACAAACACCCGAACTTCTCCACTGGTATTTT
>JANPPB010000211.1:0-3545 GCA_031428295.1 Segetibacter sp.
ATGCGGGGTCGCACCCTTTTACTTTTATAACTTTATTGGGCTTCGCTTGTAGTATTTTTACACTTTCGATTGCTGTATTGAAAGTTAATTTAGCAGATCACTCTAAACGCAACAATGACCTCAGTAAAAAACTACTTATCACTCGTAAAGTTCAGTCACACCATTTTTGCTTTGCCCTTCGCTATTATCGGCTTCTTTCTGTCAATATTTAAATCCAATTTCTATAATGGTCAAAGCAATTTAAACATAACCGTAGGATGGGAACGGCCGGTTGACGAAATGATTTTTAAGTTTTTTTTGGTGCTCATTTGTATGATAACTGCCAGAAGCGCCGCTATGGCTTTTAATCGTTATCTCGACCGCCAATGGGATGCTAAAAACCCACGTACAGCTATCCGCGAAATCCCAAAAGGAATAATCACTCCACAAAATGCACTCATTTTTACAATTATCAACTGCCTGGTTTTTATTGCCGCAACCTGGTTCATAAATACTATATGTTTTGCTCTCTCGCCAGTTGCTATATTAGTTGTTTTAGGATATAGCTATACAAAGCGTTTCACAGCCTTTTGCCATATCATCCTGGGAATAGGTTTAGCTCTTGCGCCTATCGGAGCTTATTTGGCGGTAACCGGCATTTTCCATTGGTTGCCGGTTTTATTCTCGTTTGCGGTGTTGTTTTGGGTTAGTGGGTTCGACATTATCTATTCGTTGCAGGATGAAGATTTTGATAAAGCAGAGAACCTTTTTTCAATACCAACCGCACTCGGTAAAAAAAATGCATTACATGTTTCGGAGTTGCTGCATGTTTTGAGTGCACTTTGTGTAATGGCGGCTGGTTACTTTGGCACTTTTGGCTGGTTGTATTGGGTGGGTGTAGCTTTTTTTTGCGGTATGCTTATTTACCAGCATTCTATTGTAAAACCAAACGACCTAAGCAGGGTAAACATAGCTTTTATGACGGCAAATGGAATAGCAAGTGTGGTGTTCGCTGTATTTGTTTTGGCTGATTTACTGTTTCCATTGTAACGCTATTTTTCTGTCATCCATCAACTGTCATCTCTAAACTTCCCTCATGGCTCGCCTGCTTTCTATTGATTATGGTTCTAAACGAACTGGCCTGGCTGTAACCGATCCCATGCAAATCATAGCCACGGGGCTTACCGGTCTTCATACAAAGGATTTAGAAACCTATCTTATAGACTATTTTAAAAAGGAAGCAGTTGAGAAAGTAATTATTGGCCATCCAACCAATCTTGATGATAGCGATACGCATGCTACACCCTTGGTGCAGGCCTTTATTAACCGTTTTAAAAAGGTTTTTCCTTCAATTCCTATCATAAAAGTCGATGAGCGCTTCACCTCTAAAATGGCCAGCCAAAGTATGGTGCAAAGCGGCATGAAAAAAAAGGATCGGCAAAATAAAAATCTGGTTGACGAAATTGCTGCTACCATCATGTTGCAGGAGTACTTACTCAACCCACATTCCTGAAAATAATTCTTGCTTTTCCAGTCTCGCACATCGTTAAAATTGAGGCTGACTAACTGAAGGCAACCTCGAATCTTGTTAATTATTCTTTTCTTTACACTCTTTAAGTTTGTGAGAAATTTTGAAATTTTAATTTTTAAAGTATAGTATGATCTTACCAATAGTAGCATATGGATCCCCGGTTTTAAGAAAAGTGAGCAAGGATATTGATAACAATTTTTTGCAGCTTAGTAAGTTGATAGAAGATATGTGGGAAACGATGTATGCAAGCAATGGCGTGGGTTTGGCTGCTCCACAAGTCAATCGCGACATTAGGTTATTTGTGGTAGACAGCGAGCAGGTTTTTAAGAACCTTGAAGATGATGAAGATGGCAAGTATCCGGATCAACCTGGTTTCAAAGAAGTATTCATCAATGCACATATAAAAGAACTGGATGGTAATGAATGGGCCTATAACGAAGGATGCCTGAGTATACCTAAAATTAGAGAAGATGTAAACCGCCCTGAATTAGTAACCCTGCAATATGTAAACGAAAATTTTGAGGCTGTAGAGCGAACTTTTTCCGGAATAACTGCAAGGATCATTCAGCATGAATACGATCATTTGGAAGGCAAATTGTTCATCGACTACATAAAACCTTTAAAGCGTAAATTATTACAACGCAAACTTGGCGATATTACTAAAGGCAAGGTAAAAGTTGATTATAAGATGATGTTTGCTAAATAATGAAGAAGTTCTTTATTCTCGTCATTTTCTCATTATGCTATCATTTAGGTAATGCCCAGGATAGTATGGTTATTTACAAGAATCAGACTTTTCAACTGGCAGAGGTTCTGGTGCGTAACAATTTTAATGTGGCAACTTTCATTGATTATGTAAAGAACGACACAACCTTCTACAAAGCTTTTCGCAATCTGCACATTCTTAGTTTTTCTTCTTTTAACGATGTAAAGCTCCTAAATAAATCTGGCCAGGTTAAGGCTTCATTATTGAGTAAAACCCGCCAAAATTACGATGGCAAGTGTAGAACTATGTCCGTTTTAGAGGAAAAAACTACCGGTGATTTTTATAATAAGAAAGGGGATTACAACTACACGTCTGCCGAATTATATGCAAGCCTATTTTTTACCCGTGGTAAAGTGTGTGGCGAAACGAATATTGTAGCCGGCCGCGATTTTTCGGCAAAAGGCAAAGGCGGAATGGAAAAACACAAAGAGCAATTGAAACAATTGTTTTTTAATCCTGGTACTAAAATTTCTGGAATTCCCTTCATCAGTAATAAAGTTGCTTTATTCGATGAGGATGTAAGCAAGTTGTACAATTTTAAAATTGATGTAAAGGAATACTTAGGTAGAAGCTGTTATATTTTTTCTATTATACCCAAGCCTGATTTAAGTTCAGGTGATAAGGGCAATATTGTAATTGATGAAATGACAACCTGGTTTGATGCAACTAACATGAATATTATTGCCCGAAACTACAGTCTTAGCTTTAATGCTGGCGTATACAACTTTGATGTTGCTATGGAAGTACAACTTCAAAAGGTAGAAGATTTGTTGGTGCCAACTGTCTTACGTTACAAAGGTGAATGGGGTGTAATTTTTAAGCGGAAGGAGAGAGCACAATTTACTGCTACTTTGTTTGATTTCTCCAGAGGCAAATAAGCCGGGTGCATTTCAAATTGTCGCTCTTTTTTTTGGGACGAGCTAAAGTTTTTTGGTCAACATAGTTGTGTCACTCACTTGTACTTATATATTTTCATAGCATCTTTTCTTGTGTAGACTAATAATATGAGTTGAAACCGCTGCGACAATTTGGAATGCACCCAATAAGCCTTCATTTTCTTCAACGGGTTCATCCTATTCTTTTATAAATCCTTTTTAACTTGTTTCCATCCCTCCATTTTTATTTTCTTAAAATATATTTTGCTATGTAAGGAGGGTGGTTATCTTTGCACCCCGCAATTAAAAAAGGGGATAGTTCTTACGTTATTGGGGTTGTGCTTTAGTAGAGGGTGAGTGAGGGAGAGGAGGAGTAGAGAGCAGGGTATAAGAG
>JANPPB010000212.1:0-5699 GCA_031428295.1 Segetibacter sp.
CTGGTCTAACAATCCGTAATTGCCAGAGGCATGGTGCGGAGATTCTTTTGTAAGCTCAGGATGTGCCATAAAACCAAATACGCCCAGCCTGTAGTTAACAGTAACAGCAACAATTCCTTTGGCAGCCATGCTTTCACCATCGTAACGCCCTTCGGAGCCATCGCCGGCCACAAACCCACCCCCGTAAAAATATACCAGCACCGGCAAACCCTTTTTTGCGGTAGAAGGCGTCCATACATTCAGGTATAAACAATCTTCGCCCATACCTTTTGAACGAAAAGCCATATCGCCAAACACGCCGTACTGCATGCTATTGTTTCCAAATTGCGTGGCATCTAACGTAACCTGCCAATTTTGTACAGGCTGGGGTTCCTTCCATCTTAAATTGCCTATCGGGGGCGCACCAAAGGGAATTCCCTTAAATATAATGACACCACTTTTTTCAACCATTCCTTTAACTGTACCATTTGCTGTAGTAATAATGGGCGAAGGTAATTTTGCGCCTGTTTGTGCGGTTGCCAACTGTACCATTTGCATGGAGGATAAAATAAAAACCAACATTTTTTTCATGACACGATTTATTAATAATATTATTGTCTCAATTGTGAGACAATAATATTATTAATTGCTCAAAGAACAAAAAGATATTTAATAATGCCGTATAATTGAAGCCATGAAAGTGAAGCCGAAAAAAGATAAATCGAAAATTCAAACTGATGATTTTGAAGAGAAGTATATGCCGGGACTTGCCATTGATGCAGTCATTTTTGGGTTTCATAATAATTGTTTAAAAATTTTATTGCTGGAGTATGAGAACACCAACCTGTTTGCCCTGCCTGCCGGTTTTATTAAAAAAGATGAAGACCTAAATAATGCTGCACGGCGGGTATTATTAGAACGTACAGGACTTAATAACATTTACCTGGAACAGTTTTATGTTTTTGGTAATCGTAACAGGCATAACCCCGCTCCCTTACAAAAAATAATGAAGGCTAATGGCCTTACCCCCAGGGCTGACCATTGGTTGCTGCGCAGGTTTTTAACTGTTGGATATTATGCTTTGGTAGATTATACCAAAGCGGTACCCCTACCCGACCAACTATCGGACCGTTGCGAATGGTATGAGTTGAATAACCTGCCCGACCTGATGCTAGACCACAAAGACATTGTACAAAAAGCACTGGAGACCCTTCGTGCTAACCTTGACCAGAAGTTGATAGGTTTTAATTTGATGCCTGTAAGTTTTACCATGCAGGATCTGCAAAGCTTGTATGAAACTGTACTGGGTGAAAAGTTATTGCGTACCAGCTTTCAACGTAAAATGCTTAACCTTGGCATATTAGAAAGGTTTGAAAAAAAGTACAGTGGCGGAGCACATAAGGCTCCTTACCTCTACCGTTTTGCAGACCATAAATTTTAAAAAATAATGACATCGATGCATTAAACAGCCTGAGTAATTGCAATTTAAAAGTGCCGACATTAGCCTCAACAACCACTTTCTGGTGTTATAAGTAGATTGCTAAGAACCACCATATTTGCATAACATCTGAATTTACAATTTTGCTTTAGTTCTTATCTTCAACTTTTAAAACATTATTGGGTTTCAGTTGTCGGCTGACGTTTTTCAAATATCCCAACAACGCCAAACCCTGTTCCTTAGTGGCAAGCTTAGTGTGACACCCCCGTGAATAAATAAATGACATGAAACAACTATTATTGGCATTATTCATTTGCTGCTTTTTTAGTTCGTCTAATTTATATTCACAGACACTAAAATTTGACAAAAATAAACTTGAAGCAGTTAATGTAGCAATGACCTTTGATAAATTAATGGGAAAAGAAGTTGTAAAAGTCATCAAGAATTCTACCATAAAAGAATTTGATGAACCAACTTTTGCTAAACTAAAAGGTGTTGATTTCAAAAATGGTACCATTGAAGTAAAAGTATTGAGCAGGCTTCTGCCTAATGCACCAGATTTTGCAAGAGGTTTTATTGGAATTGCATTTAGAATAAACGACAGTAACACAAAATTTGAAAGCATCTATATTCGTCCGACAAATGGAAGAGACAGCAATCAAATCAGAAGAAACCGAGCTATCCAATACTTTTCTTATCCTGACTATCAATTTGAAAGACTTAGAAAAGAAGCCGCAGGTCAATATGAATCTTATGCAGACATGGGATTGAATGAATGGATAAAATTAAAGATTATTGTCCAAGGTAATCAAGCTAAACTTTTTATAAACGACAATAAACAACCATCTTTAATTGTCAATGATTTGAAGCATGGAACAAATTATTCAGGAACAATTGGACTTTGGATTGACATAGGAACAGAAGGTTTCTTTTCTGGTTTAAAAATTCAAAAGAGTGACAGATAAAACAGTCAAACATAAATAACAACAAATCATTAATAGCAATTAAATTTTTAGAAAACATAGTTTTGAAAATGAAGTACACATTATTTCTATTTACGTTCTTCGTTTTGTGCTTCGACAGTCAAGCACAAACACCAACGCACCTTCGGCATTTTATGCAAACTAAACCATCACCTACAAATGAAATGCCGTATGGTGCTAATACAAAAGCTGGTTATTACGCCAACGCTGGTGACACCAAGATTTATTATGAGGTTTATGGAAAAGGAAAGCCTATTGTTATTCTTCATGGTGGCATTTTTGGTTCTGCCTACGAAATGTTTCAATTTATTGACAGCTTGAAAAAGAAATATCAAGTCATCGTTGTTTCGACCCGTGGTCATGGAAAATCAGAACTTGGAACAGAAACCATTACCTATGAACAAAAGGCAAATGATGTTCTATCTGTCATAAATGCTGTTACGAAAGACAGCGTAACCATACTTGGTTTTAGTGACGGAGCGTATACTGGATATAAAATAGCAAGCATGTATCCTAACAGGGTAAAGAAACTAATTGCCATTGGTGCGACTGAATTGCATCCGGGCTTACGTGACTTTACATTCAATGCGAGACAAGGAGTTTCATTGGACACAGCTTATTGGAAACAGCAGTTTCAATTAATGCCACAACCAGACAGGCTACAAGAAATGTTTACCAAACTTGGTAACATGTATAATAACCTTACACTTGATAAAGCATTCTTTGAAGCCATAAAATGTCCTGTACTACTTATGGCAGGAGACAGAGACCCAGGCAATCCGCCAGAAAGAGTTGTTTCAACAGCACAGATGATACCGCACAGCGAAATAAGTATTATTCCCAACTGTACACATCCTGTTTTCTTAGAAAACTTTCAGGCTGTCTGGTCGTGTGTTGTGCCTTTTTTGACACAATGAAACTTTGACCTGTTTGCCTTACTGTATTTATAGTCTCTATGGACAAAAGCCTTCAGCTAAACAAATAAGGCTTCGTCGGGCCTGCAAGGCCAATGTTGTAGAGCCTGCCCCGCCCTGCGCTATCGTGTGGACACATTTTAAACAAGTCCCAACCCTGCATTGCTGCTTTAAAATACTTAAGCCCTATCCATAGGGTCGTAATACCGGGATGCCTTTTGCTTTCATAACCCTTCCATCCTCCCATTCTGGCAATTGCCCATACATAACGTTTCAGATCCTTGGTTTTGTAAGGATTTTTCTGTTTTTCTGTTTTCCCTTCCAGATGTATTATCTGGCACTCTAAAAATGCCTGTTCTTCTGCTGTAAAACAACTATCAGCGCTGATATCTGTCTCCGGCTCTGCATAGGCTAGTCTCATCAAAAACAGTTTGATAGTCACTTCCATTATCATCAGGCACAGTTTGCGCACAGAGGAAGCATATTCTAATTCTGACGCTTCTATGTTGTAGCCTTCCTTCTTTACAATTTTAAACACTTCCTCTATCGTCCATCGCCAACTATACCATTCTATGCAGGTTGTTGCCGTCTCTATACTTTGAACAGGTATGTTAGTTAATAACCGCCAGCATATTTTGTCCGATCCGCTGTAATTCACTTCTGATGCTTCTATGAAGTAAAGCAGTGTTGTTTTTGCCACGCCTTTAGTGGTGCCGTCCGTTTTTTTCAGTTCTACCTGCTTATATCTTACCTCTATTGTTGCTGTTCGCTTTTTCCTTTTGCCCTTTGCCTGCACGATTAATTCATAGCTACCTGCCGCCGCCTGGCCGTTCAGGCAACTGAAAAGCTTTGTCTTGTCCGATAGTGTGCGGTTGGTTCTTGCCCTTACTAGCAGGGCCGTTTTTTCATCCGGGATGGTCGCAAACTGTTCGTATATATCACCCTCCCGATCCTGTACTATCACCATTCCTGCTACTGTATCCCTCAAGGCAGATTGGGTGTTCTTTGAAACTTCAATCCACTTGTAGGATTCTTTTTCTTCTATGGGCAGGCTATTATAATCTCTTTCAAACTTTGACTTGAATTCCAACGGCCTGTTCCATACTTTGATATCCGCATAGCCATAAGGAACACAGGTTTGCGCATCTACTACCAGGCTCGGGTGTATAAAAAATCCCAATCCAAAATCCTTATTGGCATTTGTGGTGCCTATATGCTCATCCTTGTTTATTCGCCTGCTATGACTGCTCAGATTAATCTCTGACGTGTCCTGGATGCATACTACCAGCTTACCTTTGCAGGCCATCTGGCAATTGGTGACTAAGTTGCTGACAATATCTTCTTCACTTACACGATCGTTCTGCAAAAAACGATAAAACCCTTTGGCCGATGAATCGTTCTGGCTTAACTGGCGAATAGAATGAACGCTCTTGCTGAATAAATCGTTCAAAATCTTATTTCCACGGTAAAGCAACCGCTTATCTCCCAAATCTGTAATTCCTCTGTTTTGCATACCCAAAAATAATGAGTAGCAAAATGTGTCCACACGATAGGCAAGAGGCGGGACAATGGCGCGGATGTAGGGAATACCAACAATGGCGTAACGACAGGAGGTTGGGGAGCCCTTGGTTCTATGCTCATCTTTGCCTGTGCTACAATTGCAGGTGACAATCCCGCAAGAGGCGGGACAATGGCGCGGATGTAGGGAATACCAACAAGGGCGTAACAGGCAGGGCGGAAGGGAACACCAACAGCAGAAAAAAATCAATTAATCTTCATTAATTGTAGCAACGCCTGGTGGAGTGGCGACTGCGGATCTACCATTGCTTCTGCAATTGAATAGTGATTTTGCCGGGGCAACTGTAAAAGTTCGATATCTACGCCTTTGTTTTTCCAGCAAGTATAAAATTCTTTACTCTGATCGTTAAACTCTGCTGTTTCTGCATCACCTACAGCAACAATCAAAGGACATGAATTTAAAGGTTCAAGCATTACGGGACTATTACCTGTAGCGGTTTCCATGTCCATCTTTAAAACCTTGTTGACGTAAGAATGATACATAGGAACCAAATTAAACAATCCACTGACAGCACAAATTCCTTTCAGCACATTAGCTGAAATACCGGGGTCGAAAAGTTTCCAATCTGTTGCCATCAGCATTGCAGCCAGATGTCCTCCTGCGCTATGACCTGCAACATACATTTGATCAGGATCTCCGTTAAATGCATAAATGTTACTGTAAAGCCACTTAATGGCATTTCTGCACGATAATACAATTTGATCTATAGAAGCTTCCGGCGCAAGCGGATAAGTTAATAACACAGTGGTAACCCCGTAAGAATGAAAGCCATTTGCAATAAAGTGAAACATGGATTTATCCAACAT
>JANPPB010000213.1:0-10031 GCA_031428295.1 Segetibacter sp.
ATTTTTTTGTTTTCTCCTTGTTCGACAACTCCCTGACTGTATAAGCTTTTTACATGTCCCAGGTTATCGGGACAACGAATATTAAAGCTGGTTAGTATTTAAAATCAAAATTTCTTTCTTGCTAAAGTTGTATATAATTGCAATTTATATTCTTGATGACTCCCCATTGTAAAAAGCATTTATAATTTTTTCACCTAACTAACTGTATGAAACCAACTTCATTATGGGCCATTTGTGTGCTCTTTATAGGCTTTGCAACGCCTGCACAAAGCCAAAAAAATAAATTTAAACTCGGGGAGGTCACCGCCCAGGACTTTTTATCCAAGAATTATCATATCGATAGTAGCGCCCATGCAGTTGTGTTGGCCAATATTGGGTCTTCGGAGTACGAAGTTGATAACACGGGTGGCTTCAACATTATTTTCCAAAAACACAGCCGAATCAGGTTGCTTAACCGAAATGCCTTTGACGAAGCCACTATTACAATACCATTGTATTTGTCAGGTCTTTTTAAAGACAAAATTGTAAAAGTAGAGGCTTACACTTACTCCTTACAAGGGCATGAACTGGTTAAAACGAAATTGGAAAAAAGTTCAATATTTGAAGAGAAGGTAAACAACTTTTTCATGCTTGCTAAGTTTACCATGCCCAATCTAACTGAGGGTTGTATTGTTGATATTAAATACTCTATATCCTCGCCTTTTGAACATTCGCTGAAGGATTGGTATTTTCAGGAAAGTATACCTGTATTGTACAGTGAATATTCGTGCTCAGTTCCTGCCATTTACGATTTTGTATTCATCAGGCAAGGGTTTAATCCAGGCAAGCCGGTAGAAAAGAAAACAGTTTCTGCTAATTTTAATTTAAGGAATAGTGGTGGTTCTGACCGGGCTCAATATTATACATTGAATACGGAGGTAAAAACCACTAAATGGGTTATAGAAAATATACCTAAAACATCCAATGAAAGTTTTAGCAACTCTGTTAAGAACCGTGTTGATAAGGTAGAGTTTCAATTATCATCCATCCAATATCCAAATCAACCTATCCAGCCTGTTATGAATAGCTGGGCAAAAGCAGCCGAGCAAATGCTTAAACGGGACGATTTTGGTTTGGAGCTTGACCGAAACCCCGGTTGGATAAAAGACGAATTGGTAAAAATAGTGGGTACTACAGAAACATCGCTGGAGGCTGCCAAAAAAATCTATTACTATGTACGTGATAATTTTACCTGCAAAGACCGCAGCGCACTGTATACCAATAATAATCTTAAAAAGGTTTATCAGGCTAAAGCCGGTAATGTAGCCGAAATAAACCTCCTGTTGGTAACCATGCTTCGTACCCAGGGATTTGCGTCGAGCCCCATTATTTTAAGTACCCGCGACAATGGAAAAGCGTTTGAAATTTACCCGGTGATGGATAAGTTTAATTATGTTATTTGTGCGCTAAAAATTAATGATAAAGAACTTCTGTTAGATGCCTCCTATAGTAAGATGGGCTTTGGCAAGCTGCATAAAAACGCTTATAACAATTTTGGCCGTATGATAGAAGCTGAGCCTGTTGTAGTAGATATGATGCCAGATTCTGTGATGGAAACCCAGATAACAGCAGTGCGATTATATCACAACGAAAAAGATGAATTGGAAGGAGAACTTTCAGTTTATAATGGAAATAATGGCTCCTACAATATAAGAGAGGAATTAACCCAAAAGCCAATAGCCGATTATTTTAAAACTACGCTTGGTAATGTGCCCTCAGAGTATCATGCCACAAATGCAACTTTAGACTCGCTTACTAAATACGAAGATCCTGTAAAATTTCACTGCGATCTTAAACTGGATAAGGCAGCAGAGGATATCATTTATTTTAGTCCCATTTTATACAACAGCGTTAAAGAAAACCCTTTTGTTGCCGGTGAGCGCAAATATCCGGTTGAGTTAGAATCCGCTTTCAAAGATGTCTTTTCGCTGGTAATGGAAATACCCAAAGGTTACAAGGTTGATGAAATGCCCAAATCAGAAAGGGTGTCATTTAACGAGAACGAGGGCATGTTTGAATACCTGGTAACTAAAACTGGTGGATTTATCGAGATTAAATGCACTTTATCGTTAACGAAGGCAACATTTGAACCAGAGGACTATCAAAATCTACGCGAATTTTTTGCTCATGTGGTTAGAAAGGAAAGTGAGCAAATCATATTTAAAAAATTATAGCCTTATTATGAAAAAATATTCATTATGGCTTATGCTGGGTGTTTGCACCTCATCTATCGCCCAGAATTACGATGTGAAATTGATACCCGACTCGTTAATGCAAAATGCGGATGCTATTACCCGGTTTGAAGAAATGCGGTTAACCATTTATTCAACTTCCAGTGCAAAAATCACTCACAAATGGGCAGTCACAGTTTTAAACGAAGCCGGGTCAAGGTATGCAGGTTATTCTAACTCGTATAGTCCTATGCACGATTTAAGCAATATTTCCGGCGAACTCTACGATGCCAGTGGTGTTAAACTTAAAAGCGTAAAGCGAAAAGATATTGCAGACATGAGCATGAATGATGGTTCGAGTTTAATGCAGGATGCCCGCATAAAAGAACACAATTTTTATTGTGCTCAATACCCATATACTGTGTTGTACGAGGATGAAGTAAGCATGAATGGCATTATTGGATTACCTACCTGGTCGCCTGTGGAAGGTCAGCGTTATGCAGTTCAGTCAAGTTCATTCATTATTGAAGCGCCGTTGGATTATAAGTTTCGTTTTAAAGAAATGAATTACCAGGGAAAGCCGGTTGTCACAAACAACAAACAATCAATCTATCAGTGGAGCATCATCAACTTTAAACCCTTTGTGCGGGAACCCTACCAACCTTATTACCGCGAGATATTACCGGCAGTGTATACTGCCCCAAATAAGTTTGTTTATGGTAAGGTTGAAGGTGATATGAGCACCTGGTTGAGCTATGGAAAATACCAGGTAGAACTGAATAAAGGACGTGATGAATTACCCGATAATATTAAGCAGGAAGTACACAAAATATCTGATGGGTTTAGCACCAAAACAGATAAGATAAAAGCTTTGTACAATTATCTTCAAACCAATACCCGATACATAAGTATTCAATTGGGTATTGGGGGTCTACAGCCTTTTGATGCTAAATATGTTGCTGCTAACCGGTATGGCGATTGCAAGGCATTGTCTAACTATATGAAGGCCTTACTCAAAGAAGCTGGGATAGAAAGCTATTATAGCATCATTCATGCTGGTGAAGGAGAAAAGTATTACCTGCCCGATTTCGTTAGCGATCAAACAAATCATATCATCGTTTCAGTACCATTGGATAAGGATACGATGTGGCTTGAATGCACCAATCAAACCATGGCTCCGGGCTATCTTGGCTCATTTACAGATGATCGCTATGCTTTGCTGATAAAAGAGGATGGGGGGCACCTGGTTAAAACTCCGGCCTATACCAGGCAACACAATGTGGTTCGCCGTAAGGTTGAAGGCCAAATTATTGCTGGTGGTCAGTTACAAGCCCAGGTTGTAAACACTTATACCGGGCTTGAACAAGATGATTTGCACGGAATACTCCATGCTTACACCCAAGAACAACTATTGAAATACTTGAAACGGTCCATTGACCTGCCCTCTTACGATGTAGCCAATGTAGACTATCACGAACAAAAAGACCGGGTACCCAGCATCAACGAAAAATACGAATTGACTGCCTCTAACTATGCATCCTTAACAGGAAAGCGTCTATTTGTACAGCCAAATGTATTATCCCGCGAAGCATTTAAATTGACTGATGTGGAAAACAGAAAATTTGATATTGTGTACGATTTTTCGTTTTCTCACCTCGATACCACTACCTTAAAAATACCGGAAGGATATACAGTGGAGACAATGCCCAAAAATGTAAGCATCAACAACAAATTTGGCGAATATCAAATGGATATATCCTACCTGAATGGAACGGTTTCCTTTTTTCGCCGATACGAACGTTCGGCAGGTCGCTTTAAGCCTTCGGAGTACAAAGACCTGGCAGCTTTTTACAACGAAATGTACAAAGCAGATCACGTAAAAGTTGTATTTGTAAAATAACAAGCATTAGACTAAGGCAGAAGGTAGTGAAAATATTACCCTGCAATTTTGGTTATTAAACTTAGAACCCGCCATACCCATCAAAACGGGGATTTACAAAATTGTTGAGTATGCTGCCAAATCTAAATGTTAGACCAAAGGATGTATTGTAGTTATAATTTGAGGCAAGCTGGCGCTTTCTTGTAAGCACCTCCTGTTCCGTAGCGCCGCCTTTTACCAGGCTTATCTGGTTGTGTACCACGTTTGCATTTACATGCACAAAAAAGGAGAGGCCACCTGTTATTCTTACATCTGCATTAGCGTTCATCCCCATGGTGTTCAGCTTCCAATCCTGAAAATAATTCCGGTAAAAAATACCTGTATTAAAGGTTCCCCATTTTTTGTTTAAAGTCAGTGCTGCAGAAAACCTGTGGCCATACAGTGTTTCTCTTATTTTTTTATAAATCGTTGTGTCGTAGTAATGATTGAGATTTACATCAAGGCCATATCGCAAAACAAAAAATCGGTTATTCACTTCTTTATAATCAAAAACGTTGTACTCAATTGCAGGATTAAAAAAGAATTTACTTTTAATATTATTGAAAGTGCTGTTAGAAAAATTGGTTTGGTAACCATAACTCCAATGCGAACTAAAAGACCTTACCAGGTTATGATAAAATCCAAAGTCACTGTTTTTTACGGTATACTTACTAGTGTTAGTTGCCGTTCTATAAGTATACACGGAATGCCGCAGGCTACCGTTAATATTAAATTCCACTTTTAGTTTATTGGTAGTACGGTCGGCAGACAAGTTAGAACTAACAACATTGTTATTATAAACCCGATCAGCACTTAGATCGCCGCGGGCAGATATTCTGTACACCCAAAAATTCCATTTATCGTGTTTATCATTTTCATAAGGGGGCAACCCACCTGCACCTTCTTCCTTCATGGCTATTTTAATTTTCGAAGCATAGGAAGTTCTGGCAATCAGGGGCGATAAGCCAAGCATTAAATATTGTAACAAAGTTTGGCGGGTTTCAGAAGCAGTGGCATTGGGTTTTACATTAAACACAATCGTATCAGTAATGCCGTCAAAACGGTTTTGACCATAGAAATTCATTTGATATTGAAAGCCGCCACTACCAACACGCTGACCTGTAATAAGCACATGGTCATCTGCAGCTAAGCGGTTAATTACAAAATCAACAAGGTTTATTTCCGACTTAATAAAATTAAAATCACAACCAATCCTGCAATCAATATAAACCTTCAGTTTGCCACCCTCAATATTTTGTGCTTTCGAATTAAAACAAACACACACAAGTAAAATGAACCATAAAATTTTAACCATGCTTTCCGAATTTCCGTTGTATTTAATCAGGTTGCAAATTTTACAATATTTGGATAGAACTTCTGTAAAAAAATTGATCCACAGGTAATAGTATTGGTGTGGTTTAAACGGAATGTTTAAATAGTATTGGTGTCGGCAATAATAGCATAGTAAAACAAGGCCTAATGACTTTTGAGCCGGTTTACCTAAGCATACATGACATTTTTTCTTAATTTTTATTGTTGGATAGCAATTTGCGCATCGGTAAATAACCCATAAGTATCGGTAATTACCCATAGAAATTTAGATAACCAACATGTAGCGCAGGTATGATGGAACTATTTTTATAGTCGGTTATATGGAAGCCTGTTGCACAATTGCCTTACCAATCAAATCTGCTAAAAGCTAATAACAAATAACGATATGAATTTAAACAACTATACAATCAAGTCGCAGGAGATTATTCAACAAGCTCAGCAGCTTGCATATAATAATGGTAATCCTAACATAGAAACAGACCATTTGCTTAAAGCGCTGCTAAAAGAAGAGGATAGCCCTGTTGATTTCTTATTAAAAAAGAACAATTTAAACGTAGCCTTTGTAGAAACTAAGGTGGATGAGGCTATAAACAAATTGCCAAAGGTTAGTGGCGGAGAACCCGCCCAGGGGTTGAGCCGCGAAATGAACAATGTGCTGCTTAAAGCCAATGCATCCCTGAAAGAATTTAAAGATGAATTTGTAAGCGTTGAACATTTGTTACTTGGTCTGATACAGGTGAGTGATGGTACAGCCCGCCTGCTTAAAGATGCCGGTCTTACCGAGAAGGGACTAAAGGCTGCAATTCTTGAATTAAGGAAAGGCTCAACGGTTAGTTCCCAAACATCGTCGCAGCAATACAATGCGTTACAAAAATATGCCCGCAACTTAAACGATATGGCTCGCCAGGGTAAGCTTGACCCTGTTATTGGTCGCGACGAGGAGATCAGGCGGACTTTACATATTCTTACCCGCCGTAGTAAAAACAACCCCATTTTGGTAGGTGAGCCGGGTGTAGGTAAAACAGCTATTGCTGAAGGTCTTGCTCATAGAATTGTAAATGGAGATGTACCTGAAAACCTGAAAAGCAAAATAATTTTTGCTCTTGATATGGGCCAGTTGATAGCAGGTGCCAAATACAAAGGCGAGTTTGAAGAGCGCTTAAAATCTGTAGTTAAAGAAGTAGGCGATAGCGATGGAGAGATTATTTTGTTTATTGATGAGATACATACACTGGTTGGAGCAGGCGGAGGCGAAGGTGCCATGGATGCAGCAAACATTTTAAAACCTGCATTGGCCCGGGGCGAATTAAGAGCCATAGGTGCAACAACCTTAACAGAATACCAGAAATTTTTTGAGAAGGATAAAGCTTTGGAGCGTAGGTTTCAAAAGATATTTATTGATGAGCCCAGCGTGGAAGATGCCATTTCTATTTTGCGTGGATTAAAAGATCGTTACGAAACGCACCACCATGTTCGTATTAAAGACGAGGCAATTATAGCTGCGGTAGAATTATCGCACCGTTATATAACCGATCGCTTTTTGCCGGATAAAGCCATCGACCTTATTGATGAAAGTGCTGCTAAACTTCGATTGGAAATGAATAGTATGCCTGAAGAACTGGACGAATTGGAACGCAGGATACGTCAATTGGAAATTGAGAGAGAGGCCATCAAAAGAGAAAAGGATGAGGAAAAGTTGAAGCAATTGGGCATAGATATTAGTAACCTTAGTGTGCAACGCGATACTTTGAAAGCCAAATGGCAGCAGGAGAAAGAACTGGTAGAAAAAATTCAAACCGCTAAAGGTGAGATAGAACATTTGAAGTTGCAGGCAGAGCAGGCTGAACGCAATGGCGATTATGGATTGGTAGCTGAGATTCGCTACGGTAAAATGAAAGCACAGGAAGAAATCATCATTGAACTAAAAGCTACCCTCAACCTGATAAGTGAAAACAAGCGATTAGTAAAAGAAGAAGTTGACGCAGATGATATAGCCGATAATGTGGCCAAGGCTACCGGCATACCGGTAAGCAAAATGTTGCAGAGCGAAAGGGAAAAACTATTAATGCTTGAAGACGAACTGCACAAGCGGGTGGTTGGTCAGAACGAAGCCATTGAAGCTGTTGCCGATGCTATTAGAAGGAGCAGGGCGGGCTTGCAGGATCCAAAGAAACCCATTGGTTCGTTCATTTTTTTAGGAACTACCGGTGTGGGTAAAACAGAGCTTGCCAAAGCATTGGCCGACTACCTGTTTGATGACGAGAGTATGATGACCCGGATTGATATGAGTGAGTACCAGGAAAAACATACCGTAAGCCGTTTAATTGGCGCGCCTCCGGGATATATTGGTTACGATGAAGGGGGGCAACTATCTGAAGCAGTGCGCCGCAAGCCATATAGCGTGGTATTGCTCGACGAGATTGAGAAAGCCCATCCGGATGTTTTTAATGTGCTTTTGCAGGTATTGGACGACGGTCGCCTAACGGATAACAAGGGCAGGGTGGTAAACTTTAAAAATACCATCATCATAATGACCAGTAACATTGGAAGCCATTTAATACAAGCCGCTTTTGAAAATGTGAATGAGGACAACCTGGAAAAGGCAGAAGAAACTGCCAATAACGATGTGATGGCTTTGTTAAGGCAAACCATACGTCCTGAATTTTTAAACAGGATTGATGAAGTAATCATGTTCCATCCGTTGATGAAGAAAGAGATAAAGGGTATCATAAAAATTCAACTGGAAGGATTAAAAAAATTGCTAAACCAGACCGGAATTGATTTGCAGTTTAGCAACTATGCTTTGGAGTACCTGGCAGAGAATGGTTACGATCCACAATTGGGTGCAAGACCATTAAAGCGGCTTATTCAAAAGGAAATTATTAATACTTTAAGCAAGCGCATACTGGCTGGCGATATTGATAAGACCAAACCGGTTTTGGTTGATGTTTTTGATGGAATAGTAGTTTTTAGAAATGAGATAGCCGAACCCATAGAAAAATAAAGTAACCTAAGTTTCTGCAATAGGGGATGTTGACCAGGCTGGTTGACATCCCTTTTTAATTGAAGTATAAGCTGTAAAGCTGAACCTGGCTGATATTTCCCAAGCCGTCAGCCTGAACTTAGTTCCGTTATCCTAAACTCGTTTCAGGATCTCATGGAGGAGATAAAAGTAACCACTGAGAAAGACAAGAGAAATACACACAGAGAAACACAAAGGCGCTCTGTGCACTCCGCTCAAGACTCATCTCTTCTCTGTGGTTAATAATATCCCCGTCACCTTGAACTCGTTTCAGATCCTCATGGATACCGTTTCTATGTTATCCAGGGGATGCTGACTTTCGTCAGCATGACGGCTTGGGTTGAAGAATTGCTATGTCACTTACTTATGTCACACGTTATCCTGAACTTAGTTTAGTCAGCATGACGGCTAAGCGGGCATGAAAAAAGCAGGTCGGAAGACCTGCTTTTAAAGAATTTAAGTGCTACAACTATAAATGAGCCTGAATTTTTTTGTCGAGAACAGATTTAGGAACCGCACCAATTTGTTTGTCTACAACCTGGCCACCTTTAATAAACAATATTGCAGGTATAGAAGTGATGCCGTAGTTAACGCTCAGGTTTGGGTTCTGATCAACGTTTACTTTTCCAACGTTTATCCTACCATCATACTCCTTTGCTAATTCTTCAACAACGGGACCTATTGCGCGGCAGGGTCCACACCATTCTGCCCAAAAATCTACGAGTGTAAGTTTATCACTATCAATGACAGTCGATTGAAAGTTTGTGTCTGTTAATTCTAAAGCCATGATTATTTTTTTAATGATTATTAATGGTAATTCTAATTACAAGTAAGGTGGCAAATTTACATCCAATTGCTACAAAATGATTTTTTGACTTATCCACCCATGTTTATTTAGCCAAATACTACTCTGTTGTGACAATGAGGCATAATAATTTGAAGTATAACAAAACTAAAAATGAGGTTTATCATTTAATGAACAATCGTTGACAAGAAATAGTTTTTAAGTGATCGTGTAACTTTAAAAAAAATAATTTAAATGAAAATTAAACCTTTAGGAGGTCAGGGATTGCAGGCATCGCAACTTGGCCTTGGTTGCATGGGAATGAGTGATTTTTATGGAACCCGAAATGATGAAGAATCAATAAAAGTGATACACCGCGCCATTGAACTGGGCATTAATTTTTTGGATACTGCCGATATGTATGGGCCCTACACTAACGAAGAACTGGTAGGCAAGGCTATAAAAGGTAAAAGTGAACAGGTACTGTTGGCCACCAAGTTTGGTATTGTCCGTGATCCTTCTGATCCTGTAAAAAGAGGCTTTAATGGCAAACCCGAATATGTTCAATCTTCGGTGGAAGGAAGTTTAAAAAGATTGGGTGTTGATGTAATTGACCTGTATTATCTCCACCGCAAAGATCCTGACACAAGCATTGAAGAAACTGTTGGAGCTATGGCCAATCTGGTACAACAAGGAAAAATTAAAGCCATTGGTTTGAGTGAAGTGAGCGCTGCCACTTTGCGCAAAGCGCATGCCGTTCACCCA
>JANPPB010000214.1:0-5117 GCA_031428295.1 Segetibacter sp.
GCCCCTCCCGTTATGATGGCAACTCTACCGGTGAGATCAAAGAGATTGGGTGGGTTCATAAGTTACTGTCCAATTAAAAATTCTACTATCTTAAAATCAATTTCGGTATCTATGTCTACAGCCCGCTCCCTGGGCATTTCAAAAATTTTGCACTTTGCATTGCTCCAATGTTCGTATGCATACAAAGCACTTTTTTTAATTACATAGGCAGCCGGGGTAAGGCTGTAAACCTTTGGGGCATCCTGCCGGCGAACGATTGGCTTGCTCCCTTTTTTTACAATAGATGCAAAACCATCTTCGCCAATCTCCATCATATTAAAGTATGGATTGCGCTCCGGCTCATATCCCGTAATTACAACGTCTGTATCCGGATTTTGCAAAGCCATTTGGATTGCACCATCAATATCCTGGTAAGTCTTCAGGGGCACCGTAACATCAAGGTCAACAAGGTAGTCAACAGTATTGCCTGTTAACTGCTCATACGTTTCTACAGCGTGGATAAAGACCGGCCATTTGGAAGCGGTGTCGCTTGCCAAATTAGCAGGACGCATAAATGGAACATTGGCACCATAAGACCTGGCAATATCAGCAATAGCCGAATCATCGGTTGAAATAATGAGTTCATTTATATACCTGGATTGTTTGGCTGATTCAATGGTGTAGGCTATTAAAGGTTTTCCATTAAGTGGTTTTATATTTTTGCCCGGAACCCCTTTTGAACCACCCCTGCAACAAATGGTTGCCAGTATCATAAGTTGTTGCTTTTGGTAGAAAATTTTAGGTCACTCATGCTAACAAATTGCTGAGTATCGCTGGATTTTTTAGCTGCAATAACCAGTTGCAAACTTTCAATGCCTGCATTAAGATTGGTAAGCCTGTTATCCGGAGTATCTTCTAAAAAACTTTTGATAATTTGAATGAAACGTTCATTCCTTTCGAAGCCTTCGTAATTATATGTAAAAAATTCTTTCTCCTGGTTTCCCCATTCAACTGAGCCGTTAGCCAGGTTCCATTTGATTGTTCCTTCAGCTCCTGTAATCAAACAATTTCGCACCAATGAAGGCTGCAAATAATCAAGGTGAATGGTTCCGATTGCCCCATTCTCAAATTGTAATAAAACTTCGGCTATGTCCTCTGTTACAATTTCTAACGAACCGGAGTTTTTATATAAAGCTGCAACTGTTGTAACCGGACCAATCAACCAGGTTACATATTCAAATTCATGAATTAGATCAAGCATCACCCCGCCGCCTGTTTCAACTTTGGCACTCATACCTTGCCGATAATCTTCTGCGGGTCGCCAATCGGGTAGGTACTGACCAACCTGTGCGTTTATGGAAATAATTTTTCCGATGGTTTGCTGTACAAGAAGTTCTTTTATTTTTTGTAATCCCAGGTCGAAATGCAGGTCGAAACCAACTACTACTTTATTGGGGTAACTTCCTGCAAGTGATACAATAAGATCAAGGTTATCCAGCGTATGGCTGATAGGTTTCTCTATATAAATTCTATAAACCTTTGCTTGTAATAATTTAAGAATGGCGGGTGTATGTTGTGCAGTAGGCGTGCATAAAATTGCTGTATCGTAGGTTGAAATTGCAAGGGCATCTTTCAACGTTTGGTAAAGCGTTAGGCATGCATACGGTTCAGGCAAAATAGCGTTACTCGTTACAATATCAACATCGGTATACCCTAAATAAAACAGGTTGCCCAGGTGTCGCTTTCCAATCGAACCAAAACCTATCAATAAAATTTTCAAGTGCCTAAATGGGTGGGTTTACTTAATTGGCGTAACAAATTCTACTGGAAACTCTACAATCATTACCTGGCCAAGACTTTCAAGTTTTACATAAACCTTTTTGTTGCCGCCTTTTACAATGGTGCCGGTATTGTCCATAAAAATGCCATGATTAACTTTTATCCGGGTATTCTCATCAAGGCCTTCAAGCGATTGTATTGAAATGGAGGCTTCATCTTCGGATAGAAATCTTTTGATTAACTCAATCTCTTCGTCCCTGATAACAGCAGGTTTACCCACATGATACACGAAGTTTAAAACCCCGTCGGTCATTAAAACCTTTGTACGTTCAGTAGGGTCGACCCTTACAAAAACATAAGATTTAAATAGGGGCTCTTCTACTATTTTTTTACGGTCGCTCCATTGCTTGGTTATCTTTTGCAGGGGACACCAGGTCTCAATTTCTTTTCTTAATAATAAGCTGTCTACTTTTTTCTCCCACCTTGGCTTAGTATACAAGGCAAACCACTTTTTTTCCATTGCTACCATTCTTTTTTCAAAGATAAAGCTTCGCCACCTTACTCCCATTTATGTAAAAGAAGCAACTATATCTGGTCCGTTTCATTTGGCTTAAACTTTGGTTCCTAATAGTTTCTGAAGAAATGATTTCTTCTTTTCTGTTACGTAATAACCATAGCCATATCCATAGCCATAACCGTAACCATATCCATAGCCATTTCCAAATGAAGCTTCGTTTTTAATACCATTTACTACAATAGCCAAACTTTTAAATTTCTTATCGCGGTGCAGTTTTTCAACAAAAGGAATTACTGCTTTGTATGAGTATTGATGCCTTACAATAAACATGGTCAGGTCAACATACTTTTCTAATAAAAGCGCATCGGTTACCAGTCCAACCGGGGCTGTATCTATTATAATCACATCAAAATTGGCTCTCAGGTATTCAAAGAGCCGGGTTGTCTTTTCGCTCAGTAATAGTTCAGCGGGGTTTGGCGGTATCGGGCCAGAACTGATCATATGGATGTGCTCGTGTCCCGGAACTTTTTGTATGATGTCTTTAATCGGAATGTCTTTGATGATATAGTTGGAGAGGCCGTATTCGCTCTGAACATTTAAATATTTACTCAGCTTTGGCTTGCGCAAATCAAATTCGAGTATCACTGTTCTTGCCCCGGTAATACCCATGCTACTTGCAAGGTTTAGCGAAACAAAGCTTTTTCCTTCTCCACTCATAAAGGAAGAAACCATGATGGTTTTTACTTGTTTTTCAGCACCCATATACTGAATGTTGGTTCTGATAAGCCTGAACTGCTCAGAGATGGGGCTCCTGCTTTTGTTATCAATTACAATGTTCTTTTTATTTTTCTCGTACGATAACTCACCCAAAATTGGCACAGAGGTACCTTGTTCAATTTCTTTTCTATCTCCCAATCGGGTGCTAAAGAAATCGCGAAGAATGATAAAAATTGCCGGTATGGCAAGGCCGATCAATAACGCAAAAAGATGTATCTGGCTCTTAACCGGGCTAACGATTCCTGTATTGAAAGCAGTATCAACAACCCTTGTATTATTAATGTTTGATGCAAGGGATAACTCGGTTTCTTCTCTCTTTTGTAATAGGTAGAGATACAGTGTTTCCTTTAAATTTATTTGGCGGGTAATATTTAAAAGCTGCCTTTCTTTACCGGGCAATTTTGCAATCTTACTTTCTATTAAACCAAAATTTGATGAAACCTGATTGAGGTTGGTTTGCAATCCGGTTTTAAACACCTTTATATTTTTTAAGAGATTTTCTCTCACATCCCTAAGTTGCATCAACAAATTGCGCAGCGTTGGGTCAGCCTCTGTACTTTTAAGCGACATGGCTTGCTTTTGTTGCACTAGTTGATTGTAATTGCTGATAATCGCTAGCATAGAGGGTTCCAAAATGCCGAGCCCCGATGGAATAATTTCGTTAGCACCTTTTGCAGTGCCCACGTAATCTTCTAATGACTCTAAAACTTTTATTTGAGCACTCTGTTCAGATTTTTTGTTATCAATAGCCAGTGCCTGGCTTAGAAACATACTTGCCTCTTCCGAAATCGCCCCAATTTTATTATCACGCTTAAACCGCTCTGCATACATTTCAACTTCGTTCAATTCTCTTGATACGGTGTCAATCCTTTCATTCAAAAATTTGATGGTTCTTTTTCCGGCAATGTTTTTATCGTCCAGACCGGCATAATTATATACATCAATCAGTTTGTTGATGATCATAATAGCACGCTGAGGTATTTCATCGAGCATCGAAATTTCGATAATACCTCCCATGTCATTCGTCCTTCTAACATCAATGGCATTTCGGTATCTTTTTGCTTCTGCATCACGATCCGAAAAAAGAATTCTGTATCCACCAGGATCCAATTTTAAATTTTCGTTACGGGTAAATATCAGTTTGCCCAGGCTTACTTCAAATACCTGCCCATATTGGATAGTTTGCGTACCGCCGGGACCGTTAAGCGTAAAATTTCTTTCGTTTACAATCAGTTTGTAGTTTTCTGGCTTTGCATCAGCATATTCTTCTACCAATTGAATGTACACAGGCATCAAATCACCAAACGTAGGAGATGCGGTAACCCTCCCCTCTTTATATAGGTTGATATTTAGGTGTAGTGAATCAACCACACGCTTCATCAATGAGTAAGACTTTATAATGTCAATTTCATTTTGAACGTCTTTATTTCCATTCACCAAACCCATTTCTTTCAGCGCCTTATAATCAGTGCTTCCACCCTCTTCCTGATCTTTAATTAAAAGGAATGCAGAGATTTTACTAACATCAAGTGTGTACCGCAAGTACATTTTAGCAGCGAAGATTGAAATCCCAACACTAAGGATGAACCATGGCAATACCTCAATAATCTTGTATATAAATTTCTTTATATCAAACTGGCTGCCCTTTTGAATGGCATATTCATTTTCAGCATTATTTACCGGGTAACTCATTTTTGATGCTTTTGAAAAAATAAGGCTCAATAACTACTTCCTGAATACTGTAATAGCAATAGCAATAATGCTGGTAAAGGTGGCTACCAGGGAGGATGCCCTTGAAAACTGTTCGCTTTTAGTTTTGTTTTTATTCGTTTCGATATACACTACATCGTTGCGTTGCAGGTAATAAAAGGGTGAATTGAAAATATCTTTCTGAGTAAAATCAACCTTACCAATTGATCTTTTGCCACTACTGTCTCTAATTACCCGTACATTCTCTTTTACGGCATATTGTGTCATATCACCCGCCTGGCCCAGGGCTTCTAACACGGTAACTTTATCTGTTGGAAAAATATAGCTTCCGGGCAACCTTACTTCACCTAAAACG
>JANPPB010000215.1:0-4235 GCA_031428295.1 Segetibacter sp.
CAGAAGCATTCCTCCTCCGAATTTTGCAGTGGTTTTTAAAAAATTTCGGCGGTTAACAGGATGTGAACCATGCTTCGGGACCTCAATATTTTTCATATAGCAATTTTAAAATAGTTCAATGTTTACAATTAAAGATAGTCATCATTTCCACTTACATTTTCCCGTATTGTTTCCCATTACACACTTTAAAAAAAGACCCATCATCAGGCATATGACCGATAGAATAGGTTGTACGTGAATTTTCTACAAAATAACTCCCCGTTTAAAATGTCACCGAAATAATCATTGCATTAACCTAAAAGCAAAATGGGTGGCCTGTATAAGGCATAGTTTTATTTTTTCAAATTTGTTTTAAGCCAGTTTTATGCCTTATAAAAGTTTACTTTTTTGTATTGCAATGCTTTCCTTTAACGCAGTATTCTCTCAGGGTTTCTCTGTAACGGGATCCATTAAAAATGCAGGTACAAAACGAGGAGTATCGCAGACCACTGTCGCATTGCAACGTGTAAAAGATTCAATCAATGTTTTAAACGTTATTAGTGATACCAGTGGCAATTTTGAATTAACCACTGTTTCAAACGACACTTTTATACTAAAGGTGTCCGCTGCTAATTATGCAACACTTACAAGACAAATAGTAGTAAACAATGCTGATGTAAGCCTTGGAGATATAGACCTTCAAAGGATTTCGGAAGTGTTGCAAGGCGTAACAGTTACTACCAACCTTTCACCGGTGTCTCAAAAAGCCGATACCCTCCAATTAAATGCCAATCAGTTTAAGGTAAACCCGGATGCGACAGTTGAAGACCTTGCAAAAAAAATGCCCGGCATCACTATAGAAAATGGCGTTGTTAAAGCGCAAGGTGAGAATGTACAGCGGGTAACAATTGATGGCCGCGAGTTATTTGGCGATGATGCTACCGCAGCCTTAAGAAACCTGCCGGCCGAAATTGTAGATAAGATCCAGATTTTTGACCGGTTGAGCGACCAGGCACAATTTACTGGTGTAGATGATGGAAACACCACCAAGGGGCTTAACATTGTTACCAAAGCCAACATGCGCAATGGACAGTTTGGTAGGGTATATGCCGGCCTGGGAACAGATGGAAAATATACGGCAGGTGGCAATTCTACCTTGCTAAAAGAAAGCCGCAAGATTTCGTTTGTAGGAAATTTTAATAATATCAACCAGCAAAATTTTTCGGCACAAGACCTGTTGGGTGTTACCAGCAGTGGCGGGGGTGGCAGGGGAGGTAATGTTAGGGGAGGGGCAGGTGGCAGAGGTGGAGGAGGTGGTAATTTTGGAGGAGGTGGTAATACTTCCAGCTTTTTGGTTGGCCAGCAAAACGGCATAAATAAAACTAACGCTGCAGGTATAAACTACACCGATAACTGGGGCAAAAAAATGGTTGTAACGGGCAGTTATTTTTACAACAACACCAACAACAGCACCAACGAATTTGTTAACCGACAATATTTTCTAAAGGGCATTCCCAGTTATAATCAAAACACCTTATCGGGTAGCAACAACACCAATCACCGTGTAAACTTACGGTTTGAATATCGCATCGACTCAGCCAACCAGCTAATCATCACCCCCGGCATTAGCATCCAGCAGAACAGCAGTAATAGAAGTGTAGAAACCAGCTTTTTGGATGCTACCACGATGGCTTTAAAAAGCCGCACAAGAAATATAAACAGCAGCGACCGGTCTGGTAACAATCTCAATAATTCCATTTTATTTCGTCACTCATTTAAGAAAAAAGGCAGAACTTTTTCAATTAACCTTAACACCTCATCCAATACCCGTACAGGTGAGGTTTACACCAATTTATTCGATACCACTTTTACAAGTACAACTTACTACGACAGTACTTCAAAGCGATTTACTAACCAATCGAACAGCGGCTATAATTTATCGGCCAACCTGATTTATACTGAACCGATATCAAAAAATACCCAACTCCAGCTAAGCTATAACCCCGGTTACTCTAACAGCAAGGCAGACCAGGAGGCGTATCAGTACGATTTGAACTCCAACAAATATTCTGTTTTTGATCCTGCGTTAAGCAGCAAGTTTAATAACACCACAACCACCCAAAATGCAGGCTTAGGTTACCGTTATGGTACCCGCGATAACCAGATAAATTTTGGTGCTAATTACCAGCGTTCAGATCTTAATAGTGATCGTGATTTTCCAAGGCCAATCAAAGTAGATCAGTCCTTCAACAATATTCTCCCCAATGCTATGGTGCGGTTAAAAATTAACGACAAAAGCAACATACGCATCATGTATCGTATGAGTACTAACCTGCCATCGGTAACTCAGTTGCAGGATGTTTTTGACTTTACCAATCTTCCGTTTGTAACGGCGGGCAACCCGCAACTAAAGCAACAACAATCGCAAATAATCAGTAGCCGGTACACATTCACTAATACAAAAAAAGGTTTGCTTTTGTCCGGCAATGTTTTCTTACAAACAGCCAGCAATTATATAACCAACGCCACGTTTGTGCCATTCAGAGATTCTGCTTTAAGTAATACACTCGTGTTAAAATCAGGACAACAATTAACCAAGCCTGTCAACTTAAATGGGTATACAAGCATTCGTTCTTTTTTAAATTTTGCAGTTCCTATAAAGATCATCAAATCAAACCTGAATATGAACGGGGGCGTGTCATTTATTAAACTTCCTGGCGTTATAAATAATCGCGATAATGTTAGCAGAAATACAGCCTATTCATTGGGAGCTGTTATAGCAAGTAATGTGAGCCAGTTTGTTGATTTTACAATTTCGTACTCTGCTAATTTCAATAAAGTAACCAATGAAATTCAGCCGCAACTCAATAACAATTATTTCTCCGCTGTAGGTTCTGTACAGTTCAACCTGTTATCTAAAAAGGGTTGGTTTTTTCAAAACGACCTGAACAATCAAATGTATAATGGATTGTCTGCGGGGTACAATCAAAGTTATTTTTTATGGAACATGAGTGCAGGTAAGAAGCTTTTAAAGAGCCGGAAAGGCGAACTGAAGCTGAGCGTATTCGATCTTTTAAAACAGAACAGGAGTATTAACCGCGAGGTTACTGAAACCTATATTGAGGATGTGCGAAACCAGGTATTACAGCAATATTTTATGCTCACCTTTAGCTATAACCTGCGCACCTTTGGCGCGGTAGCTTCAAGCAATGCAAACCGTGAAGGAGCCCGTCCAAACCTCCGCCAGTTTTAAAACAAACAGCCCACTGCTTAGGTGGGCTGCATAAAATATTTTATGTAGTGGCTTTATTTTTTTTCTGAAAAGCTCTTTCCAAAAAACAGTTTCATATCATTCCACGATGCACTATCTGCAGCAGCATTGTATGCAATAGGTATATTAAATTGTTTTCCTTTTGCTGTAGCCTCAGGGTTGGTAAAAGCATGTGTAGCATTTGGGTAAGTATTGAAAGTATAGGCTGCACCAATTGAATCCATTCCTTTTCTAAACGCAGCAACTTCGGTCTCCGGCACAAACGGATCTGCCCCGCCATGACAAACAAGCACCGATGCTTTTAATAAATTTTTATTTGGCTGAACGCCTGATAAGTTTCCATGAAAACTGACCACACCTTTTAAATCGGCACCTAGTTTAGCAGCGTTTAATACAACAAACCCTCCATAGCAATAGCCAATAGCAGCCATGTTTGCGGTGTCCGTTTGAGGGTATGATTTTAATTTTTCTATGGCTGCATCAAGCCTTGTTTTTGTTAACTGCGGGTTCTGGTAAAAGGGTGTTGCCAGGTCCTGTGCATCTTTTGGATTATCGGCTGTTTTGCCGTTGCCGTACATATCAACTGCCATGGCAATATAGCCAAGGTCGGCCAATTGCTTAGCCCGGTTCCTTGTGTAATCACCTACTCCCCACCATTCGTGCACAATTAATACGGCTGGTCTTTTCCCTTCTTTGTTTGCATCATAGGTAACATATCCTTTCATGTCTAACATGTCGGCCGTATAGGTTACGGCTTCTTCTTTAATGTTGGTAGTCATGGCAGTAGAATCATTTTTAGTTTCAGTAGTGGCTGTGTTTTTACAGCTAACAATCGAAAGGCTACATAATAATACAATGGCATAAAATATTTTTTTCATATCAATCTTTCTTTGGTTTTTTTTTGATGGAAATAACAACCGGTTATTTAAAAGTTGAAGCACATTCCTAAATCATAGTCGCGGTAACCAACTTAAATTTATTTGAC
>JANPPB010000216.1:0-9042 GCA_031428295.1 Segetibacter sp.
ATAATAATACAATGGCATAAAATATTTTTTTCATATCAATCTTTCTTTGGTTTTTTTTTGATGGAAATAACAACCGGTTATTTAAAAGTTGAAGCACATTCCTAAATCATAGTCGCGGTAACCAACTTAAATTTATTTGACGCAAAGTTGAGTGGTAATTTTTATTATAAAAAAATAAGGCAGACCCTTTTTGGACCTGCCTTGTTTTTCATAGGTATATAAATGTTTACCGGGTTAATTTCTCCGGCCTATGGTGTCTGTTGTTTTTCATTGTTTCTTTTAGCTGCTTTTTCTGATCGCTGGTTAGCAACGACTCTATTGATTGCTTATGGTCTTTATGTAAATCTTTTAATTGTTCTTTCTTTTGCTCCCGGGTAAGAGAGGTGTTGGTTCGGATGTTATCTATACTGGCTTTAAATTTTTGGTTAATGGTGGCCACCTGCTTTTGTTGCTCCGCGGAAAGATTCAAATTTTTGGTCATGTCACCTACCTGCTTGTGTCTATCCTTCCTATTTCCAAACTGATCCATTTTTTTGTTGCCATTACCATGTTCGTCTCTCCTATCATCACGCATATCATCCCGCTTTTCTTTCCATATTTTTTTCTGGTCGCTTGTGAGTAAACTTTCTATATTAGAATGATGTTGTTTGGTTAGCTCCTGGCGTTTTTGTTTCACTTGTTCAGCACTCAATGTTCTATCGTTCCTCAGGCTTTGCATCTTATTTTTAAAATCCTCATTCAGCAATTTCATCTGTGTGCGCTGGCTTTCTGTTAGGTTTAGGTCCTTCATCATATCTTTCCTATCACCTTTATTGTTTTGCCTCCATTCTTTTTTTGCCTTGTTCGCTTTTGCGTTATCTGATTGAGCAAATACACCGGCGGTAAGGGTTAGTGCCAGCATTGTTACAAAAATTCTTTTCATAAATTATGTTTTTGTGTGTACTCATAGACCCTGCACTATTTGTAAAGTTTAAAATGATTGGGTACATTCCTGTTAATTAAAAGCAAAAGAGATAGGCCACTTTTTTGGATGAATATTCGGCGTGTAAAATCGATTTTTTATTTTTATAAAATGGATTTAGTAAGCTTTGTTGCCAGTCTTAATACCGGTACGCCTCCTGAAGATATTTCGGTATACCTGCTGGCATTATGGTACGATGCAAAAGAAGATTGGGAACAATCGCATACAACTATACAGAATGTGGATACTAAGAATGCAGAATGGATACATGCTTACCTGCACCGAAAAGAAGGTGATACTTTTAATGCAGACTATTGGTACAGGAGAGCTGGCAAAAAGCGACCCACTGTTACATTAAAACAAGAATGGAATGAGCTGGTCACTGCCATGATGGAACAGTAGCGCCTCGACTTTAAGTACTGTTATGAAGTTTATCTTTCTGATAATTCTCCACCTTTCAAATTTATTATAACATCCAAAAATTGTTTATTGAATGTCGCTCTTATTTAGGCGGTAAAGATGTACTTTGTCTATAATATCATTGCTTCCCACTGTGTAACAATTATGGCAAACCCGCACTACAAAAATTTTATCAGGCAGTTGGCAAACCCGCTAAAGTTTCAAATATTTATGTTGACGCAATTGCCTTCGGCATGGTTTGCCGGCTTAAAAATTGAGAAGCTTACTGAGCAACAAGCAATCATAAGTGTTAGCTATAAATGGTTTACTAAAAATCCTTTCCGGTCAATTTATGTGGCAGTGCTATCCATGCCATCGGAGGTAAGCACGGGTATACTTTGCATGGGTGCTTTGTATAAGAGAACCCCTGCAGTTAGCATGCTGGTAGTAAAAAACCAGGGTGCGTTTTACAAAAAAGCAGTGGGTAAAATATTTTTTAGTTGTAAGGATGGGGATCAAATAAATGAGGCAGTCGAAAAAGCTATCGCCACCGGTGAAAGTGTTACAGTTGATTGCCATACAATTGGTACCAACGAACAAAGTGAAGTGGTTGCTGAGTTTACTTTTACATGGAGTTTTAAAGCGAGGCAATCGAAATGATTTTTACTTGCTGGTTCATTTCAAATAAAGGTTTCTGGTTAACCTTTGGTATAGTACGGACTTTTAAATTAAGCAGGTTACAATTCTAAATAAAATTTATGCAAATTTCATTTCATGGTGCGGCTCAAACAGTAACCGGTTCAAAACATTTAATAACCCTCAATAATGGCCGTAAAGTTTTACTTGACTGTGGTTTATTTCAGGGCATGGGCCAAATGACTGATAATTTAAACCGCAGTTTCGGATTTGATCCTGCATCCGTTAATTACCTGGTACTTTCTCATGCACATATCGATCATACAGGCCTCATTCCAAAGCTGGTAAAAGAAGGCTTTACCGGAAAAATATTTGCTACCCCAGCCACCCGCGATCTATGTGCAATTCTGCTGGAGGATAGTGCTATCATTCAACGCGATGATACCAAGTACATCAATCGCAAAAGGATAAAACGACACCTTCCATTGTTTGAGCCGATGTATACCGTGGAGAATGCCTTGCAATCATTAAAGCAGTTTGAAGTTAGACCCTATAATGAATGGTTTAGCATTGATGATGATGTGGAAGTGTTATTTACTGATGCGGGGCACATTATTGGCAGTGCTGCAGTAAGCTTACGCATACAGGAAAATAAGAAGACTACAGCCCTGACTTTTAGTGGCGATATTGGCAGGTATAACGATGCTATTTTGCGTTCACCGGCCCCTTTTCCGCAGGCAGATTATGTTGTGTGCGAAAGCACGTATGGTAACAAGCTACACGACGATGCACACCCAATTGCAGATTCGCTTTTTAATTGGATTGAGAAAACCTGCATTGTAAAAAAGGGCAATTTAATTATGCCTGCTTTTAGTGTGGGCCGCACCCAGGAAATATTAATTGCATTAAACGAACTGGAAAATCAACATCGCCTACCACTGGTAAATTATTACGTTGATAGCCCTCTGAGCCTTGAAGCAACACAGGTGGTTAAAAGCCATCCCGAAAATTTTAACCAGGCACTCCGTGAAGTAATGGAGCAGGATACCGATGTTTTCAATTTTAAAGGATTGCAATATGTTGAATCGGTGGAGGATAGTAAGGCCATCAACTATGATCCTAATCCCTGTGTAATCATCAGTGCCAGCGGTATGGCCGATGCAGGTCGGGTAAAGCACCACATTCGCAATAATATTATCGAAAAAAGAAACACCATTTTATTGGTGGGCTATGCATCTCCTTCTTCGCTTGCAGGCAAACTGGTAGCAGGTGTTTCAAAGGTTAATATTTATGGCGATGACTTTGAGGTTACAGCCGAAGTAGGGCAGGTTAAAAGTATGAGTGCCCATGGCGACTATGACGATCTTATTATGTTTTTGGATTGCCAGGATTTGCGCCTCGTAAAAAAGATATTCCTGGTACATGGTGAACACGATGTACAAATAGATTTTGGTAAACGCTTGACCCGCAGGGGTTGGAATGTTGAAATTCCGGCTATGAATGCTGCATTTGATCTTGCTGTTCAGTAGTGCGCCTTGCCAAAGAAAGGCACTACCGGCTCTTTAGATAAATAAACCTTGCAAATCGTGTTAATACATTCCCACTGCGAAGCTTAGAATATTATTTCTTTCCCGCCTGAAAGAATTTGCAAAGAATATAAGCAGTAAAAATAAAGGGTTTTAAAAAAATGATTTTGGACAAACAGCCTGTATTAATCCACTACAAACGGGAATGCATCAATTATGGTCGAGATAGATAAAGTGAAAATTGATGAGACTTATAGAATTGAATGGTCATGGTAAAAACGTGTCAAACAACATTAGCTAAAATATTCGGAGTTTTATTCAATGTTTGATAGGCCCATTAAGTTTCGTCTTGCTCAAGTTCAATCAAATAAACAAAAAGAAGAGACCTCCAAAAGGCAATATGTATATGTCTTCCATTGCAAAGATGAACTTGGGATGGTAAAATATATAGCAACTATCAAGGAGTATGAAAACAATCAGTTGACTATTGAATTTTATCCTAAAGTTCATGCAAAAGATAAGTATAAGATACTAACTTATCAGTATAGGTTTCCTTCCGTGGCGTCTACTGTTTTAGCCATCATGAGAACTATTCAGGAAGAAATTGGTGTAAGCTGTTTTGGATTATTAGCAGCCTCATTGATCGATGAAACCGATAATGATGCAAATAAGAGGTATCTAACTTACGTTAATATCTTGTCAAGAAAGTCAGATAAGGACGTGTATAAAGTTTTAGGTGTTCCAGAAAACAGCTTTATTTTTATTATTCCTATCTTTGATTTAGTCAATAAGGAAACTATAATTCTACGGTATGAAGAAATCTTTAAGGAGACCCAATAAGGGAGAAAGAGAACGAGCAGTACCACTAAAAGAGGTAAAAGGCATAAATACTGAAGCATTCCTTGTAAGGAATGCTCAAACTGGACAATTTGTAAGTAAAAAGGTAGAAGGCCAAGAAATGCTGACAAAAGTAAAAGAATATAAGCCTGTAGTAATAAAGGGGTATAAGTACGCATTTTAATTTACAGAAATAAATATGAAAAAGCACCTTTAAAGAAGAGGTGCTTTTTTGTTTTGAAAATCTTACAGTGCCTCCTGCCAGCAGAGTGTGGTTTTGGTATCTCTGTTTCCTGTTGTACCAACAAACCGCCAACGAATTCGCCAACTAAGTAGACACAAAAAAGCCTAAAACGATTACTGGTATTACGTTTTAGGCTTTTAGTTTGTAGAGCGTACGGGAATCGAACCCGTGATTCCTCCGTGAAAGGGAGGTGTCTTAACCCCTTGACCAACGCTCCATTTCTTTAATTGGAGCGCAAAAATAGGGTCATCAACTATTCCTGCCAAAATTTTTTTATCAATAACTTTTATGTCGCTGGCTATAATACCAATGAATGTTACTGAATCTCATCTTCTACCAACACATTTTAGCAGGAGCGGGTATCGGGGAGTTTTAGGCATTTTTGTGTACAACTCAGCTACAGGCAGGCAACGCAACATTTATTTCAATTTTTATAACACAGATATCTATCAACCAATGGACGCCTGCTTTGAAGATTTTCTTAATAAATCATCGTATTCCTTGTAAATTCGCAACGTTTTTAAAACGAATAAATTTTTTTTATGAGAACAGTTAAAGTAGCTATTAATGGTTTTGGACGAATTGGCCGCTTGGTTTTTCGCCAGATTTATAACATGGAAGGCATAGAGGTAGTTGCCATCAACGATCTTACCAGCCCTAAAGTATTGGCTCACCTTTTAAAATACGATAGTGCTCAGGGTCGTTTTGATGGCGAAGTTACCAGCACCGAAAATTCAATTGTTGTTAATGGAGATGAAGTAAAAATATATGCTCAAAAAGACCCCGCTCAAATTCCGTGGGCAACACACGAAGTTGATGTTGTAATTGAGAGCACCGGCTTCTTTACAGATAAAGCAAAAGCCGAAGCACACCTTACTGCAGGTGCAAAAAGAGTAGTGATCTCAGCCCCGGCAACAGGCGATTTAAAGACGGTTGTTTTTAATGTTAACCACGAAATTTTAGATGGTAGCGAAACTATTATCAGTTGTGCATCTTGTACAACCAACTGTTTGGCGCCTATGGCAAAAGTTATGAACGACCAGTATAAAATTGTTACCGGTTTCATGACAACCATTCATGCTTACACCAACGATCAAAATACCCTTGATGCACCACATCCAAAAGGAGATTTACGCAGGGCAAGAGCAGCTGCGGCCAACATAGTCCCTAACAGTACAGGTGCTGCAAAAGCTATCGGTCTTGTATTGCCTGAGTTAAAAGGTAAATTAGATGGTAGTGCACAGCGTGTTCCGGTTATTACCGGTTCATTAACCGAATTGACTACCATTTTAGAGAAAAAAGTTACTGTAGAAGAAGTAAATGCAGCTATGAAAGCAGCAAGCAATGAAAGCTTTGGTTATACCGAAGATGAGCTGGTAAGCAGCGATGTAATCGGTACAACATTTGGTTCTTTGTTCGATGCCACACAAACAAAAGTTATTACAGCGGGCGATGTGCAACTGGTTAAAACAGTTAGCTGGTACGATAACGAAATGAGTTATGTAAGCCAACTGGTTCGTACCGTAAAGTTTTTTGCGGGGTTGATTAACAAATAATTTTTTGTGGACCCGGCAGTTGAATAACACTCAGCTTCATTGGCGTCGCACTCTTGTACAATATATCATTACTGACCGCAGTTCAATTGAGCTGCGGTTTTTTGTTTAAATTTGATTTATGAATAATGATAAAACAGAAGAACTTCTTCAACGTATTACCATTAAACCGGGGCTGATGGGAGGCAAGCCAACAATAAGGGGTATGCGTTTTCGTGTGTCGGATGTTTTAGAGTATCTCTCTTCAGGAATGACTATTGAAGAAATTCTAGAAGACTTTCCTTACCTGGAGCGCAGTGATATTTATGCTGCTCTTCAGTACGCCTCTATCAAATTAAATCACCCGGTAATTGTCGTTGACTTAAATGCAGCCTGACGATCTCGAATTTTGGATTGACCTCAATTTACCTCCCGCCATGGCCTTATGGTTGCGTGATGATTTTAAAGTGAAAGCAAGATCTTTTAAAGACTTAGGGTTCGAGAAGAAGCCGGACATCGAAGTCTACAAATTGGCAGCAACCCAAACAAACATTATTGTAATTACCACAAAAGACATCGACTTTATAAATCATGCTAACATAGCAGGCTATCCACCAAAAATACTTTATGTAAATGTTGGAAATATAACTAACAAGGAATTAAAGGCTATAGTGTATAAATCATTTCCCCAAATTGTGAAGATGTTTTTAAAACCTGATAAATTTTTAATTGAATTAACTAAATAACCATGAGCAAATTTCAACAACACAACTTCTCAGGCCAAAAGGCTTTGATCCGTGTAGATTTCAATGTTCCCTTAAACGATCAGTTTAAAGTAACAGATGATAACCGCATGCGGGCCGCTGTTCCAACCATTCAAAAAATATTAAACGACGGTGGAAGTGTTATTTTAATGAGCCACCTGGGCCGACCAAAAGAGGGACCTACTGATAAATATTCATTAAAGCATATTGTAGATCACCTGAGTGGATTGTTAGGGGGAACATCAATAAAATTTGCTACTGATTGTATTGGTGAGGATGCAGAAAAAATGGCTGCTGCCTTACAACCTGGCGAAGTAATGTTATTAGAAAATCTTCGCTTTTACAAGCAGGAAGAAAAAGGAGATGAAGGCTTTGCAGAAAAACTTTCAAAGCTGGGTGATGTATATGTAAATGATGCTTTTGGTACCGCACACAGGGCACATGCTTCAACTGCCATAATTGCTAAATTTTTCCCGGGCAATAAAAAGATGTTTGGCCTGTTAATGGAGAGTGAAATTGAAGCTGCAGATAAGGTTTTAAAGAATGCAGAGCAACCTTTTACAGCCATCCTTGGTGGCGCTAAAGTGAGCGATAAAATTATGCTGATAGAAAGCTTAATGGAACGGGCACATTTTATAATTATTGGTGGGGGCATGGCTTATACTTTCTTAAAAGCACAGGGTAAAGAAATAGGTAGCAGTCTTGTAGAAATGGACAAATTGGATCTGGCACTTGAACTTTTGGAAAAAGCCAAAGCCAAAAATGTAAACATCATTCTACCTCCGGATAGTGTAGTGGCCGATAAGTTTGCTGCTGATGCGAACACAAAAACGGTTTCGAACGACCACATACCCGAAGGCTGGATGGGGTTGGATATAGCAGAAGAATCAGTAGACTTGTTTGGAAATATTATTATGGGTAGCAAAACAATTTTATGGAACGGTCCTATGGGTGTTTTTGAAATGGAAAAGTTTCATTACGGAACCCTGGAAATTGCCAATCTTGTGGCTAATGCAACGCTCAAAGGAGCTTATACACTTGTTGGAGGCGGTGATAGTGTGGCTGCCATTAACAAATTTGGCCTGGCTGATAAAGTAAGCTATGTTAGTACCGGTGGTGGTGCAATGCTCGAGTATTTTGAGGGTAAGGAGTTACCCGGTATTGCCGCCATAAATAATTAATAATTTAGGGCCATTACAAAACAAAAATAAATTGTGGGCATACCTGTAATGTTTTAACTAAGTGGTCTACTTACTATCCTATTAATACTATTTTTGACATCATCTAAAATTTAAACTCAATTCTAATGAGAGGAAAAAATCTAACATTAATCATTATTCTTGCCGCTATACTTGTTTTAGGTGGCTGCGGATGTGGCCAATATAACGGATTGGTTCAACAAGACGAGGCTGTTAAGCTTGCCTGGAACAATGTACAAAGTGACTATCAGCGTCGTGCCGACCTGATACCAAATTTGGTTAATACAGTTAAAGGCGAAGCTAATTTTGAACAAACGACTCTTACCCAAGTAATCGAAGCAAGAGCCTCGGCAACTCAGGTAAAAATCGATCCTGCCAATTTAACCCCTGAAAAGTTACAGGAATTTCAGCAGGCACAAGGCCAGGTGTCGCAGGCATTAGGACGCTTGTTGGTTGTATCGGAGCAATATCCTAACCTTCGTGCAAACGATGCGTTTCGTGGACTTCAGGCCCAACTTGAAGGCACAGAAAATAGGATAAAGGTGGCTCGTAATGATTACAATGCTGCTGTGCAATCGTACAGTGTACAGATTAGGAAATTCCCCGCTAATTTATTTGCCGGAATAATGGGATTTAAGCCAAGAGCAGGTTTTGCCGCAGAAGCCGGATCACAGAAAGCACCCGAAGTAAAATTCTAACCAAATAAAATATTGCTTTGAGCTTATTCTCATTTAATAAGAAGAAAGATTTTTTTACAGCCGAAGAACAGCAGCGGTTGGTGCAGGCTATAAGAGAGGCGGAAAAAAATACCAGTGGAGAAGTTCGGGTGTTTGTTGAAAGCAGGTGCGAATATGTTGATCCCGTTGACAGGGCTAAAGAAATTTTTTTTAACCTGAAGATGGAATCTACAAAGGATAGAAATGCCGTTCTCTTTTACATTGCTT
>JANPPB010000217.1:0-11323 GCA_031428295.1 Segetibacter sp.
AACCGTCTTGTTACGCTTAAAACAAGAGAAGAAGTTGATGGGGTGCTGGATGAAATTTTGCAATTTTATGATGGCTACGAATTTGAAAGGGCCCCGATAGTGTTAGAAAATTACCATGAGCATTGTGCGATTTGATTTGGGTCGAAGTTTGAATGTTAATGTGATGTCCACCAAATGGTTGTCGCGAAATCATACGGAAGATTTTTGGCTCCTGTATCCACCAAATGGCCGTCCCGCTGGGACTTTGATTAAATCATACATTTTGTCCTCCTACCAAATGGTCGCCCCGCTGGGCCTATGAAAACTTGCATCATCCTATTCCTACCAAATGGCCGTCCCTCTGGGACTATGAAATAATAGATAGCAGGATTTATTATTAAATGTCAACTTTTTTCAGGAAGGGTCAAACCAAATAAAATTGAAAGTCCCAGCGGGACGGCCATTTGGTAGCCGGGCCATCATAACCATACTCGCAAGTCCCAGAGGGCCGAACATATGGTAGCTACCCAAACCAAATAAAATTGAAAGTCCCAGCGGGACGGCCATTTGGTAACGAAGTCCTCCTAAGCATTATCGCAAATTCCATCGGGACCACCTTAAAGTGACGCCAATATTCAATTCACCGAAAACTCAAAATATCAGTATGCACCAAAGTTCATGAGGCAAAAAATACCACACTGGCCCCTTCACTTCCCAATTCTCAAATCATCTTTTTTTACCAATTCACAGGCCTTATTTACTTTCTCCTTAAAATCATCAAGGTCTTCACTAATAAAAATCCAGCTATTGTGCGATCCATCAAAATCGAACTCCATTTTTGAATGATGAATTTCCTGCTGTAACTCCTCGTAAAATCGCGGTTGGGTAGCAACAAATACTCCGTTAAATTCTAATTCAGAATCTCTGTCACGCAAAAAAAACAGTAACCGCTTCTCCTGGTACAACCCGTAGCCGCCCAGCATTTTTACAACCTTAAGGCGTACAGGATAAAGTGATTGCAGAATGAAATCGTATGGGATGGTGTAATTCATAATTTAAATGTTCAGAGTAACGGGTAGTTCATTTTTTATGGTATGGTACTTCAAAAATTTCCATCGCTCGTGAGCATGAATTTTTTAAAAATTTGTTAACTGGCATAACATAAAAAACAGCAATTTGCTGCCATCAAACATACTAAATACAAGTCATGCTCATTTATAATATCACTACCAAAGTTGAACATTCCATTGCACACAAATGGGTGCAGTGGATGAAGGCCGAACACATACCCACTATCATGGAAACAGGAAAATTTGTAGACTTCAATTTTGCAAAACTCATAGATATAGACGAAACCGACGGATTAACGTATGCAGTTCAGTTTTTTGCAGAGGAAAAGCACGATTATGATCAATACATTCAACTACATTCTGCTCAACTTAGAAAAGAAGCAATAGATAAATGGGGCGCCAATTTCATCTCGTTCCGAAGCCTGATGGAAGAAGTTTAATTTAGGAGTGATCAGATTGTAGATTCCTTACCCTGTACGGCTTCCACCTATTATATCTTCAATTTATTATGGCAAAAAAATTTTGCTTATTGATAAAAGCGAATAAATTTGTTCGACTTAATCACATACACAAAAATTATAATTATGAACAAAGGAGAATTGATTGCAAAACTTGCCGACGATGCTGAGATTACTAAAACCCAGGCAAATGCTGCTTTGGATTCATTTATTGAAGCAGTTACTAAAACCTTAAAAGGAGGTGGCAAAGTAACATTGGTTGGTTTTGGTACTTTCTCCGTTTCAAAAAGAGCAGCCCGCAATGGTCGCAATCCTCAAACTGGTGCAGTCATAAAAATTAAGGCTAAAAAAGTTGCAAAATTTAAAGCCGGAAAAGAATTATCAAGTAGGTTATAATTATTCGATAAGTACAATAAAAAAGCAGCAATACCCTTTCTGCTTACAATGGCTTGCTATACCAAACCATCTGACTGAAAAGTATTATTGGATGGATGATCCCCGATCTTAGGTTGTCTTTTGTATGAAAGTAAATCTTCAGCCATATAGTATTTTATTTTACCATAGATTGGCTGCTAAGCTCTTTTGCCTCATTTTGTGTTTAGCGCCCGGCAATAAAGTAACATCACAACCACGCTATTTTATAACCGTTACGGGCAAAGCTGTAGCCGACACTTTAAATACTATATTAAGCCATGAACATGTTGTAACTAATTTTATCGGAGCAGATAGTATTCGACCGGCTCCTTTGAAAAAAGAAAAGGCATTAATGATTTTGAAGCCATATTTTAATAGAGCAAAGCAAAATGGGATTGCTACATTGTTCGAATGCACACCCGCATTTATTGGCAGAGATGCACTGCTATTGAAAACTATATCGGAGAATTTTGGGATCCGAATTATAACAAATACAGGATATTATGCTGCGGTGAATAAAAAATACATTCCTTCGTTTGTTTACAGCGAATCAGAAGATCAGATTTCAAAAAGATGGATAGCTGAATTTTTTAACGGTATTGAAGGTACGGGTGTGCGGCCCGGCTTTATCAAACTGGGAGTAGGAGATGGCATTCTTGACAGTGTTGAAGTAAAGCTTTTGAAGGCAGCTATCATTACAAGTAAGCGAACCGGAATGACGATAGCTATACATACCGGAGATTATGAAGCTGCCTTTTCAGAATACCAGGTGGCAATAATCAACAAATTGCCACCGGAGAAGTTGGTGTGGGTACATGCACAGAACGCAACGAATGAACAAAGACAGCGTATGGCTGAAATGGGTATGTGGATAAGCCTGGATGGTATAAGCGAAAAAAATATTGAAGAGTACACCGGGACTATCCTTTTTCTAAAGAAAGCCAATCTGCTGCATCGCTTATTAATATCCCATGATGATGGATGGAGTGTACCTGACAACGGAAGTTATGATACCCTTGAGCTGTTTAAAAACGGTAACAATGCACCTTACACTGCTATACTTGATAAGCTTATACCGGCTTTAAAACTACATGGATTTACAGAAAGAGAAATTGAAATAGTAACAAAAGTTAACCCAGTCCAATGCTTTGCTATAAAAGAGTAGTGCAGTCCGCGGAATTAACCAATGCCACTTTAAAGTTCTTAAACAACGTTGAAAATAAGGCTAAACCAAATATTTGCAGAAGATTTTATTTTGACACCAGAATACGCCGACTCTCAAAAACAAAACCTGAATTTGTCTCTTGATGATTTCCATTTGGCCAGGTATTCCCGTTTTGAATACAACACCAATACCGGCGACCAGTCAATTTAATAAGCCATTTTGCCAATCGGGCAACTTGCAGTAGGTTTGCAAACTAATTTAAAAAATAAAAAAAACGTTATGGGAAGAGGTGATAAAAAAACTAAAAAAGGAAAAATCTTCAAAGGCTCTTTTGGTAAAACAAGACTTGCAAGACCAGCTAAAGTAAAACCAGCTACAGAACAGAAAGAAGCCTAAGTCAAGGAAGTTATAATCAGCTTTGGAACTTAGCAGATAACTACGTTTGGTTGGATCATCACGGTGCAAGCCTTTCAATTTTCCAACCAATTTCTTCTTTTTTATATTGAATCCTGTCGTGCAACCTGTTTCTGCGCCCTTGCCAAAATTCAAATAAGGACGGTTTAGCTATGTATCCACCCCAATGCGGTGGACGTGGTACAACTTTTTCTGTAAATTTATTTGAGTATTCCTCAAAGCTCTCTTCTATCCATAATCGGTTATCTACCGACTTACTTTGGGGAGATGCCCAGGCACCTATTTTACTTTGTATAGGTCGTGATTCAAAGTATTCATCGCTTTCTTCAGCACTTACTTTTTCTACTGTGCCTTCAATCCTTATTTGGCGTTCCAGTTCTTTCCAAAAAAACACTAATGCAACATTTGGGTTCTGTTCCATTTCATGTGCTTTGTGGCTTTGGTAATTGGTAAAAAATTTAAACCCTTCATTGCTATAACCTTTAAGCAATACAATTCTTGCAGAGGGAGTGCCCGACATGGTACTCGTTGCAAGGGTCATGGCATTCACTTCATCTATGTCGCTGTTAACTGCTTCGCTCCACCAATAACCAAACTGCCCAAAAGGATCCTGACTGATATCACTCTCCAACAAAGATTGCAGTTTATAATCTTTCCTTATTTCAGCAATATTTTTTGACATGCTACTATTTTTTGAATCATTTAAATTAATCACATTACAACCATTCCGGTATAAGTCGAACTACTCAGTACAACCTACAAAAAAAACGGCTCTCGCCGTTTTACTATAAGTTAGAGTTAGCTAACCAGTGTCCCCACATCCATCCCCTCAATCACCTCTAACAATGTGCCGGGCGTATTCATATCAAACACTATGATGGGTAAATTGTTTTCCTGGCACAGTGTAAAGGCCGTCATATCCATAACTTTCAGGTTGTTTTTAATTACATCGGCAAACGATATTTTATCGTAGCGTGTAGCGTTAGGATTTTTCTCAGGGTCATCAGAATAAATTCCATCAACCCTGGTCCCCTTTAAAATCACATCAGCTTTAATCTCAATAGCTCTTAACGAACCTGCTGTATCGGTAGTAAAATAGGGGTTGCCGGTGCCTGCTCCAAATATTACAACACGTCCTTTTTCCAGGTGACGTATCGCCCTGCGGCGTATATAAGGTTCAGCTATCTGTTCCATTTTTATAGCGCTTTGTAAGCGAGTGTATACGCCAATTTTTTCAAGTCCTGCCTGCAGAGCCATGCCATTAATTACCGTTGCCAGCATGCCCATATAATCACCCTGTGCACGTTCTATACCGGTTTCGGCCTCGTTCATACCCCGGTAAATATTTCCACCACCTATTACTATGGCAACCTGTACTCCCAGCTCAATTACCAACTTAATGTCCTGTGCGTATTGTTGAATAACGGCGGAATCCAATCCAAACGATTTATTTCCCATCAGGGATTCGCCACTCAATTTTAATAAAATTCGTTTGTAACGCGGAAGCATAAGTAGCGGATTAATGAGGTACTGTAGTTAAGGGTGCGAAGATACTGGTTGTTGTATTATTTTGGAGTTTGATGTGAACAAGAACGCCACCCGGCAGCTAATCCTTTCAGCTCTTTTTGCTGCATTTAATGAAGTACATCATTGGTATTTTGTTCTCAATCCATGCCGCAAAAACAATTTAAGACCAGTAACAGTATCTTAAGGAAGTTGCAATACGGCAAGGAGTTTCTAATCATTTGACCATACCATAAAACTTATTTCACTTACCGATACTCATTGCAAAATCAACAGCAGCCTTTGTATGAATGTATGTTGTATCAAAAATAGGGACACTACAATCAGCCTGCTTAATTAGTATGGGAATCTCCGTACAACCAAGTATAATGCCTTCAGCACCTTCATCTACTAATTGCTGAATAATTTTTAAAAATCGTGCTTTTGTTTGTGGTAAAAAGATGCCCTTACCCATCTCATTGTAAATGGCATTGTTGATGTATTCTATTGCTTCATTGCTGCCGGGAATAATGGTGGTAATACCAAAAGACGAAAGCTTATTGGTGTAAAAATCCAGTTGCATTGTGTACTTAGTACCAAGAAGTGCTACTTTTTTTAACTGCTGCTGTTCAATAGCTTTCGCAGTTGCTTCTGCAATATGTATTAGCGGAATATTGATGTTTGCCTGCACCTGATCTGCAATTTTATGCATAGTATTTGCTCCGATCAAAATGCAATCAGCGCCTGCCTGCTCAATTTTTTGTGCAGTGGAGGTAATCAGTGTAGCCAGATCATCCCAGCGGTTTGCTTCAGTTAACATTTTAATCTCGCCAAACTCCAATGAATGCAAAATGATTTTGGCAGAAGTAACGCCGCCTGCCTCTTCATTAACCAATTGGTTGATTTGCCTGTAATAATCTAAAGTGGATAGCCACGTAATGCCGCCAATAAGTCCGATTGTTTTCATGCTGAAGCTTATATTTTGTAAGTTTACAGAAAGAATTTTTATGGCTGATTATATTGTCAAAATAAAAAGTAAAAAGGAAGAAAAAGTAGTTAGAGCTTTCTTGTCGAGTATGGCTATTGACTTTTACACTGATGCTGAGGAAGAGGCAGCTTTTTATAAAGCAATGCAAAACGATCGTAAGACTCCGCTTCTATCAACAAATGAAAAACAAAACTTCATAAAGCAGCTAAAATCTGCAAAATGAAAATTGAAATCCACAGTTCTTTTGTAAAAGCTGCAAGAAAACTGCCGGCTAATTTTCAACATAAGGTCGCAGATATTATCATTGAAATGGAAGTTGCAAGGTCTACAAGAGACTTATAGAACTGCAAAAAACTAAAGGGCCATAAATCAGCTTACAGAATAAAACTTGATACTTATAGAATTGGTTTCATTTTTGAGAAAGGTGTTGTGGAATTAACCACTGTATTACATAGGAAAGATATTTATCGTTACTTTCCTTAATACAGTACAAGTTATGATGAGTTTGTTTATCGTTCCGAATCAAAAAGGGAGCGATACAATCGTTCCCCTTTTGAAATTCTATACTTTACAAGATTATCCTAAAGCTACTCTCTTAAATTCTACCACTTTCAACTCGCTGTCAACACTTTTTAAATAATCAGCTACTGATTTGCTATTATCTTTTACAAACAACTGTGCTGATAAGGTGTTTTCTTTAAAGAAAGCATTCAACTTACCCTCGGCAATTTTGGCGATCATCTCAGCAGGCTTACCAGCCATTTTAGGATCAGCAGAAATTGTTTCAGTTACAATTGCTCTTTCTCTTTCAATAGTTTCAGCAGAAATGCTATCAGCATCTAAACCAAGCGGGTTCATAGCAGCAATTTGCATGGCTACATCTTTACCTGCTTCTTCAGCAGTTTTATTAAAACCAACCAAAACACCCATGCGGTTTGCACCATGTATGTAACTGGCAACATAAGTAGCATCTACACGTTCAAACCGTGCAATACCAATTTTTTCTCCAATGGCAGCCAACTTATCATTGATCATATCAGATACTTTAGAACCATTGATGATTACCTCGTTCAGTTCTTCAGCACTCTTAACATTGTTGCCAATTGCCGCATCTGCAATAGTGTTTGCAAAAGCAACAAAGTCATCGTTTTTGCTAACAAAATCTGTTTCGCTGCTAATGGTTACTATAATACCTGTTTTATGATCGAATGTTGTTTTAGCTAAAACAACTCCCTCTTTAGCTTCGCGGTCGCTACGTTTTGCAGCAACTTTTTGTCCCTGCTTACGCAACCAGTCTATGGCATCTTCAAAGTTGCCATTACTTTCTGTTAGTGCTTTACGACAATCCATCATACCGGCACCTGTGGCCTGGCGTAATTTATTAATATCCTGGGCTGTAATTGTTACTGTAGACATAATTGAAAATTATGAGTTATGAATTATGAGTTATGAGTTGACATGTAATTTGCAGGTCGTAATAAATTATTGGTTAGTTGCTGTGGGCACAATTGTACAAGAGTGCGACGCAAGAAAAGCTATATAGGTATTATGTAGATTGGCCCATCATCATTACAAAATGCTAATAATGATGAGCCAACTTATTACCTAAAACTTATTACTTACAACTTAGTACCTAAAACTTATCTCGGCCCACCACCACCTTGTGGCCTGCGGCTTGAACCACCCGGAACACGGCGTTTGGTTGGACCACCTGGCCCGCCAGGTGCATTTTGTCCACGACCTCTACCGCCACGTGCAGCAGCTTCCTGCTCAGCCTCGGCTTGTAAACGGGAAGCTCTTCTTTCTGCATCGTTATCTACATCACCTTCAGTTTCGTCGTCTTTAGAAGCATGACGCTCAGCAAGACCTTCGGCAATTGCAGCGGCAATGTAATTTGTAATAATAGCTACCGATTTTGTTGCATCATCGTTTGAGGGAATAGCGAAATCCACTTTATTTGGATCGCTATTGGTATCCACCATGCCGAAAGTGGTAACGCCTAAACGCTTAGCTTCAGCAAGGGCAATGTGCTCATGTCCAATATCAACCAAAAATAAAGCTGCGGGTGCACGTCCTAATTGGGCTATACCACCTAAAACTTTCTCAAGTTTATCTTTATCACGGGTTAATGTCAAACGTTCTTTTTTGGTAAGGCTTTCAGCACTACCGTCGTTCAACATTTTTTCGATGTTCTGCATTTTCTTTACGCTCTTACGAACTGTGTTGAAGTTGGTAAGCATACCACCTAACCAACGCTCGGTTACGTAGGGCATGTTTATCTTTTTTGCAGCTTCGGTTACAATTTCTTTAGCCTGCTTTTTAGTAGCAACAAACATTATTTTCTTACCGCTTTTAGCAATAGATTTCATTGCGGCAGCAGCTTCCTGCAAACCTTCTACGGTTTTATTAAGATCAATAATGTGAATGCCTTTCTTTTCAGCGAAGATGAAAGGCAACATTTTAGGGTTCCACTTCTTCTTCAGGTGACCGAAATGAACACCGGCTTCCAGTAGTTGCTGTTGTAGTGAAGTGTTATTTTCCATTTTATTTTTTAGCTTGTAGCTATTAGCTGTTAGCCTTTAGCTTATTTACGAAATTATTTTTGCTGGTGCATTAAGCTGCTATGTGTAAGCAAAAACCACAAGGCTTGTGGCTTATAGCTAACAGATTGTAGCTTTTTTTTATCTCTTACTGAACTGGAAGCTCTTTCTCGCTTTTTTCTTACCTGGTTTTTTACGCTCCACACTACGGGGGTCACGCTTTAACAAACCGGCAGCCTTTAACGAAGGACGCAGCTCAGGATCAACCTCGAGCAATGCACGGGCAATGCCCAGTTTTGCAGCTTCGGCCTGGCCTTTTAAACCACCACCGGTTGCATTGATTTTTACATCAAATTTATCGGCAGCATTAATGGTTTTGAAAGGTTGTTCTACCTGGTTTTGTAAGTAAACCAGTGGAAAATATACTTTGTAATCTTTGTCGTTAACGGTAATGGTACCGCCGCCTTTGCTTAAGAAAACTCTTGTAACAGCCTCCTTACGACGACCTACGGCATTTTTTTGTTTTTCCATTTTTTATAGCTTGTAGCTTATAGCTTGTGGCTTAAAGCTGGTTGTTTAGAAGGTTAATGGTTTAGGTTGCTGTGCAGTATGAGGATGTTTGTCGCCAGCGTATACAAAAAGCTTTTTGTACATTTTGCGTCCCAAGCGATTTTTAGGAAGCATGCCTTTTATGGCTCTTTCAACAATAACTTCAGGGCGACGTTTAATCAGGTCTTTTGCAATTTCTACTTTTTGGCCACCGGGGTAACCTGTGTAGTGCATGTATTCCTTTTCATCCATTTTGTTACCAGTCAATTTTACCTTTTCGCAATTGGTTACAATTACAAAATCACCACAGTCAACGTGTGGGGTATAGTACGCCTTGTTTTTACCACGAAGAATGGCAGCGATTTTTGCACAAATGCGACCAACGGTTTGATTAGTGCCGTCAACAACGTACCAGTTACGTTGCACGGTAGCCTCGTTCGCACTTTTGGTTGTAAAATGTAGTTTGCTCATTATTATTCTTTTTAAATGAAACCGATGCTATCCCATCGGTATTAAATGCTCCGAATTATTTCGGGAGGCGAAGGTAAGAGCATGGAGCCTAAAATTGCACGCAAAACTAAAGTATTTTTTACGCAACCTGTACAACGTGCTGATTTACAGTAAAAATTTTGTTGTTAAAATTTAATAGGTTACAAAAAGCTATTGAAAAAGATCACTCAAATGGTCTGTGAGAGAATTTTTTATGAAGTAAAAATCTCGCTTTAAAACCTAATTTTAAATTACGGCATATTTATAAAGGGCATTAAAAATAAATATTTTCAATTATAGTATCCATAATGGCGTGGGCTATATTACCGTTATAAAATTTTGTAACATATATCTTACATTAACAAGTTAACAGACGTGCATATATCTTTTTCAATATCACATAAATATGTTATGAGTTGCATGTGCTGTTGCTTATTGTTTTGTTCGACCAAAGCGCAGGTACGAAAATTTAAAAACCATGAAGTGCTAACCTTGCCAAATGGTACATACGTGGAGGTATTGGTCTGCCGGGGCGAAGGTTCTAATGAAGCTTGTAATGTTATCTATTATACCGATATAAGACAAAAGGGAAAAAGGATTTGGAAAAATGCTGATAGTTTGAGAGCTGAATTACAACAACCCAGGCAATCGACCAAAATCAATGACCCGGTAAAACCTGCATCGCTACTTTCTACCAGTAGTAACCAGCCAGACACCCAATTCTTGCATCAACCCCAAAAAAGTGCAGAAAAAAATAAAATAAAAGTGGTTGTTTCTTTAGGTGCGGATAAAAAAGCAGGGTTGAAGGATACCATTTTAGCTATAGAAAATGCTTTTTCCAGAAGTGGGGCTTCAGATGTTCAAACAAAAATTTCGGTGTTTCTGGATTGTAATACTGACTGCGATATTAATTATATAAAAACGGAACTAACGTTGGTCGACTTTTTTTTAGACAGAACGGCTGCTGACGTGCACATTTTAATTAATGTGCAGTCAACCGGTGGGGGAGGAAGTGAAGTGCAATTTATCTTTTACGGGCAGCAACAGTATAAAAAAATGCAGGACACAATCAAACTTGAAATTGAACCAAATGCTACTGCTTTTGAACGGCGGAAAGAAATATTGAAAGGCATACAATCAGGCCTGATACCCTATTTGCTAAAAACAAAATTTGCCAGGTATATAGAATTCACTACGAAACTACCCGCGGTGAATAATACAATTAAAGTAAATTCAATTAAGGATCCCTGGAATTATTGGGTGTTTAGAATGGGTCTTGACGGAACTCTAAATACTGACCAGGTTTATAAAAGTTTGCAGGGAAATGGATATATACTAGTAAACCGAATAACAAATAAAACCAAGGTAAACTTTGTGGCAAGCGGAGCTTATAACAAATATGAATACAAATACGATGATAATGGCATCAATAGAACTTTTGAAGTTTTGAACAGTGATTATCTTATTCAGCATTCATTAATTGGTAGCATAAATAAGCATTGGGGAGTTGGATACCTGACTGCTTTTAGCAATAGTACTTTCTCTAATAATAAAAGCAGGCTTTATGGCAAAGCAGCAATTGAATACTCCGTATTTCCATACAAGGATGTAAACACACGGTTTTTTACAATAAGTTATGGAGCAGATATAAGGGCTAATACTTATTACGATACTACCATTTATTTTAAAACAAGGGAAGTACTCTTTGGTCAAATTGCCCAGGCCAACTTGTCGTTAAACCAAAAGTGGGGAAC
>JANPPB010000218.1:0-8958 GCA_031428295.1 Segetibacter sp.
CAACAAGATGCTTTTATCCCAGTCATTCGGTTAATAGAAAAACAGGTCGAAAAAAAATCACAACAAACCGCTTTTGTATACGGTCAGCAGCAAATCACCTTTTTTGAACTGAATCAGTGCGCCAACCAGGTAGCCCATTACCTGCAGCAATTGGGCGTTCAAAAAAACCAGTTTGTGCCGGTTTGCATCGATCGTAGCATAGAAATGATGATTGCCATGCTGGCCATTTTTAAGGTTGGCGCCACTTATGTACCGCTCGATCCAAGTCACCCCGTAGATAGAATAGAATTTATGTTGAATGACTTGCAGGCAACACAAATGTTTGCAACAGCAGCCACCCGCCAAAAGCTCATTTCGTACGGCGGCCAGGTTGTAGAGGTATTTGAAAATGATTCAACAGCCATCAGCAAACAACCAGGCGAAAATCTTTCGCTCTCCATCGATATCAACGACACCGCCTATGTCATATACACTTCAGGGTCCACCGGTAGGCCAAAAGGAGTGATGGTAGAACAGGGTGCCATGTTTAATTACATGGTTAATTCCTCCACCAGGTTTATTCACAATAATGACAATCCTTTCGGATCCTATATCCATCTGTCTAATACGTTCGATGCATCATTAACCTCCCTGTTTATGCCCATGCTTGCCGGAAAATCTGCCGTCATCAGCAGCACTTCGGGCAGTGATGCTTTTAACGATGAGAACTTTTTAAAATATGCCCCGTACGATTTTTTGAACATTACCCCTGCACATCTCGATTTCCTTGTTGCAACTGTTACTGATCCGGCTAAATGGGCAACTAAACGGTTGGTAATTGGTGGCGAAGCGCTTTATACCGGCCACTTCGACTTTTTTGTGGAAAACAATATTCCGTTAGAAATCATTAACCTCTATGGTCCTACCGAAGCTACTATTGGATGTACCACTTATGGGTTTTGGCTTAGCGACATACAAAATCAAAGTAAGGAGATACCCATAGGTGCTCCAATTGGAGAAACAGCTATTTACCTTTTGCAGCAAAATGGCGAGGAGCTGGAAGAGGCAGACACAGGTGAAATTTGTATTGGCGGGCTAACTCTGGCAAAGGGATATTTAAACCGCGATGACCTTACCAGCGAAAAGTTTATCGATAACCCAATTAAGAACTCAAAATGGCCGCGGCTGTATAAAACCGGCGACCTTGGGAGGTGGCTTCCCGACGGAAACCTTGCTTATTGCGGTAGAATTGACAATCAGGTAAAAATTTCGGGTTACCGTATAGAATTGGGCGAGATAGAAAGCGTGGTGAATTCCATGCAATATGTAAATAATAGCTGCGTGGTTGCCCAGGGAGAAAGCGTTAAAAAACTAGTTTGTTTTGTATCGCCTCTTTATGATAAAATAATGGAGGAAATCGGTGCGTTTACTGCCGATGCCGGCGATACTGCTGAACTAACCAGCAATAGCCGCTACGAAAGCATTCATCAATGGCTGCAAAACGAAATAACTACTTTCCTGCGTGAAAGGTTACCGAAATACATGGTGCCGCCATCGTTCGTTTTTTTAAAACAGTTCCGGCTTACTTCGAGCGGAAAAATTGATCGTAAAGCCTTGCTGTTTTTGCAAAATAAGGTAGTGCATCGCAATAAGCCTTCAAGGGCAGCAACCCAAACAGAAAAGATTTTGATTGACACCTGGCAAACCGCCCTTAGCATTGAGCATATACAGGTGAATGACAATTTTTTCGAAATAGGGGGAAACTCCCTTCAGGCAGCCCGTATGTTCAATCTGATCAGAAAGCATTTTGGCCGCCAGCTTCCTGTATCAACCTTACTAAAAGCCCCCACTGTGGAACAATTGGCGGAACTGCTTGCCAAAAAAGTTGATAAAAGACTTAGAGACATTATTGTGCCCTTTAGAACAAAGGGTTCAAAACCGCCCTTGTATTTAATTCACGGCGGAGCCGGCGACGTTTTGTTTTATAAAGAGCTAGCCGAATTTTTGCATGATGATCAGCCTGTTTATGCTATTATGCCACGGGGAATGGATGGTAAGGAACCACCGGTAAATTCGATTGAAAAAATGGCATCCCTTTACATAAAAAAAATAAAAGCTATTCAAAGCAAAGGTCCTTATTTTTTAGGAGGTTATTGTTTTGGTGCAACTGTGGCTGTTGAAATGGCTAACCAATTAAAACTTAATGGCGAAAAAGTTGCTTTTTTAGCCAACATCAACGGCGTTTCGCCGGGCTACATAAGAAAAAAGGTAGCAATAAAAAGTTCGGCTCGCATGGAATCTTCTAAAAGAATACAACAGCATTTAAATAGCAATGCTTCTATGGTTACTTCCATTGGCAGAGAAGCTATTTTTAAAATGAAATGCCTGAAGGCCTGTCTGGTTAATGCGGTGTATTGGAAAGCGACTGCTGGATTCTTAATTAAAATGAACCTCCCTTTGCCTGCCGGGCTTGCAAAAGAGTATTATGTTACTAATAATGATGCAATGCTGCAAAAGCACAAACTAAAATCATATAAAGGGGATATGATTATATTCAGATCATCAATATTTGCCCCGGAGCCTGCTATGGGCTGGGAAGAACAAATTGATGGAAAAATAATAATGCATGAAATACCTGGTAATCATGGCGACCGCCAACAAATTTTAAAGCATCCCTTTGTTGCGGGGCTGGCTAAAAAAATTCAGGAATGCCTGCATGAAGCCCATGCTGCCAACCCTGTAGTGTAGTTATGCTCGCTTATTTTACTATATGAACCCGGCATAAATAACAATCGCCTGGGTTTGATTATTTTAGCGGAGCATTTTTTAAGGAATTGAAATGGTTTAAATAGCAAACGTTTAGTTGGTAACATGTGGTTTTACCAGTTCTGCCCAAAGCAAGTAACCTTCGCCATTAAGATGCTCTCCGTCGGTTATAAAATACTTTGCATTTATCGTTCCGTTTAAGGCAAACCTGGCGTACAGATCAACATAGGTAGCATTATGTGCCAATGCATATTGCTTTAGTTTTTCATTTAAAAACCTGATGTCGTCGTTTATATGCGGCAGGTTTGCAGCCTCGCCTGTATTGCTAATAGGTAGCAAACTTTGAACATATACTTTGGAACCACCACCCTGCAGAGTGTCTATTAGTTTTTCGTAATTTCTCAACACCGTGTCTCTGGGAATGTTATGGAGCAAGTCGTTAAGGCCGATCTCTATAAACACTTTCTGAGGGTGTGATTGTATAATGGGTGTAATCCTGTTTAGCACACCAGCAGTAAAATCGCCATAAATACCCCTGTTCTTAATCCTTAGGTCTTTTAACAGTTCAGTTACTTCAAAGTTTTGGGTTAAGCTGTTACCCAAAAAAACGATTGAATTGCTGTCTTTAGGAAAGACTTCAAAGTATTGCTGACGATTTAAAAAGTAGGAAATACTATTGTTGGTTTTGGTTGGCTGTGGGTAGGTATAATAAAGTTTTCTAAACAAAAAAAGGGCAATTGCGCAATTGATTAAAATTGAGCCAGCTAACATGATACTTAATAATCTAGAATTTTTTAGAATGGTCATCAGGCGAATTTATGGTAAAACGGGAAATCAGTAAGCTTATTTCAAAGGCTTAAAACCCATCTCGTTTCCATAGGTTTTATGTAAAATTTATTCGGCCAGAAAATAGAATTTAGCGCACAAATAAGAGGCAGTATCAAATACCTCAAAAATTAAATAGGGTCGAAGAAATTGCTTAAATGACAATGAGTCTCCAACAGGGGACCCGATAAAAAAGAAAGAGGCTGCCCTTTTGAGACAGCCTCTTTACATTAATGAATATTTTGGTTACAACTTAACACCTACTGAAAAGCTCAACACACGATTTTTGTTTTTATCATTTGCACTATTTGTAGAACCGGAGTTTAGTTTGGCAAGGCCATAACCGTAATTGGCACCAAGAGAAAGTTTACCAAAGTCAACTCCTGTCGTAACATTAAAACCGTAATCGAACCTTTTAATCTTACCATATCCTGCATTTTCCTCTTGTGAGGTTAATGGGTCGTCATTGCTGTAAACAATGTCATTTTCAGATTTAAAGGCTGCACCAAATATTTTTCCTTCGGCTTTGTTTTTACCAGCTACCCCCATAGCTGCATAAGGTCCTGCACCAAAAAAGAAATTGCTTTCGCCTCCCAATGGAACTTTACCTACTAGGTTTACCGGTAACTCTACATACATTGGATTACTTGTTGCCTTGTAATAGCTATTGCTGGTTTCCTGCCCACTTTGGGTTTTTGATCCCTTGCCGGTAAAAAGTAATCCGGGTTGTAATGAAAGTCCCTCGCCTAAAGGTAAGTCTAACACTGCTCCTACATGAAAACTGGTAAGTGCTTTTGCATCGTCAACACCACCATTATCATTAATGGTAATGTTGGCACTGTTTACCCCACCTTTAATAATTAATCCGCCTTTGTTTGATGAAGGTTTAACCTGCGCCATTGACGATAATCCTAATAAACTTGCTGCTGTTAATAATAAAATGTTCTTCTTCATAATCTTTGTTTTTCTGCTCCCTTGCTAATACTATGCCAATACAGGTATATCACAATAAAAAAATAAGGTTACAATCATCTGGCAAAAAATGCACAAATGAACAAAACGTCCTGGATAAATTAATAATAAAGCAGAATAAGTAAGGGTGTGCTTAAACCTATTACCATGGTTATCAAAAAACAACTACTAAAAATGCCAGTCATTATGTATTTTTCTTAAAACTATTTATATGCAATTAGGTAATGCTTTAAACTGGTTCGAAATTCCCGTTTCAGACTTTGAAAGGGCTAAAAAATTTTATGAGACCATCTTTGGTTACGAGATGCCTGAAAATATAATGGGTAATGCAAGGATGGGTTTTTTTCTATACGATTTTAAAGCTGGGAAAGTTGGAGGTGCCATTGTACATAATCCTGAACGGGCCACACCCAGTAATAATGGAACGCTCGTTTATCTTAATTGTCAACCTGACTTACAAGTAGTACTTAATAAAATAGAAGGTGCAGGTGGAAAGATTTTAAAAGAAAAAACCATTATCTCTGATGTGCAACAGTTAGGCTACTGGGCCTTAATCTGCGACAGCGAAGGCAATAATGTTGCATTACATTCAATGTCTTAAATACAATCATGCAATGAGCAGTTTTTGAAATCAACTTTAATAATTAAAACACATATTACAATCTTCCTTAGGGTTGGGTATTAAATAAAGTATGTTTCAATATATTTTGAAAGTTCAATAAACATGTTTAGTTTTACATAATGAAATTACAGGAGGCAAAAGCGGAATTTGTTCAAAGTTGGGGCATTTTGGGAAGCCAGTGGGGTATTAACCGAACAATGGCACAAATTCATGCGCTTCTGTTGGTGGCTGCTGATCCTTTGACAACCGAAGAAATAATGCAACAATTAAGTATCAGTCGTGGTAACACAAATATGAATGTTCGTGAATTAATGGATTGGAACCTGGTTCAAAAGGTGATAGTACCTGGTGAACGCAAAGAATACTTTAAGGCCGAAAAAGATATTTGGAAAGTTGCAACGCTGATCATGTATCAACGTAAAAAACGGGAACTGGATCCAATGTTGAAAGTATTAAGCCAATTGGAAACTATTGAAGGTTCACAAACTGATAAAGATGTAAAAGCCTTTACTGACACTATTAGCGATATCAACAAATTTGCCGGTCAGGCCGAGAAGACACTCAACACAATCATTAAAGCAGAGGAGAACTGGTTTTGGGGAAGTTTCATCAAGCTCTTTAAATAATCATTCAATTTTAATATACACAGCCGCTTAATGCGGCTTTTATTTGAAAACATTGTTTCACAAATTTCTGAAAGTTTAATAATTTATATCAAATTATTTCACTACAACCTAAAAATTAAACTCTAAAAACTATTTGTCATGAAGGATTTTAAAACAATCGATTTTATTATTCAGGTCTTTCTCATCATAAGTATTATAATAAAATCGCTGCTAAACATGGATCAAACGTTTATCTATGGTTACTTTATTATTGGAGCGTGGCAGGTAATAAGTATGATCGTACACCAAAAAAACAAGTGGTATACCAACCAGGGAAGCCGACGCTTTTATTACCATAGAATAACAGCAGCTACATTAATCATTATGCCTGCAGGCTTTATTATGCCCTACTTTTTTATTGTTTGGGTTCTATTGCTTTTTGTTGCGCCAATAATGGCAATTTATTATCTCGCTATTTGCTACCGCGAAGTGTTTTATCCGGCAAAACGTCCATCAGATCTAATCTAAATTATTTAAAATGAAAAATAAAAAAATTATAATAGCCGGCGGAACAGGTTTTATTGGTCGCAGTGTAGCGGAATACTTTGCCCCAAACAACCAGGTGGTTATACTTACCCGTAATACTACCAGCACAAATAATAATAATGCTTTCGCAGCATTTAACCTTACTGAAGCGTATGCTTCAAATATCAGGTTGGTGCAATGGAATGGTAAAGACGTGGGTGAATGGTCAGAAGAAATGAACAATGCTTCTTTAGTTATAAACCTTTCCGGAAAGTCAGTGAATTGCAGGTATAACAAAAAAAACAAACAAGAGATTATTGATAGTCGCGTACAATCCACAAAGGCAATAGGTGATGCCATCAAACAAGCAAAAACTCCTCCAAAATTATGGATCAATGCAGCCTCAGCTACCATTTATAGAAACGCTACAGACCGGCCGCAGGACGAATTTACCGGCGAGATACATAACGACTTTAGTGTACAAGTTTGTAAGTTATGGGAGCAAACCTTTTTTGAAACGGCCACACCCGCAACAAGAAAAATAGTTTTCAGAACAGCTATTACTTTGGGAAACGGGGGAGTGATTGTGCCTTATTTAAACCTTTTAAAATTTGGTTTAGGTGGCAGCCAGGGCAATGGAAAACAAATGTATAGTTGGGTACACATAATGGATGTTTGCAAGGCAATTGAATTTGTTTTCGGGAATGAGGAAGCACAAGGTGTATACAATTTATCTGCGCCTAACCCGGTAACCAACCAGGAGTTTATGCAAACCTTACGTAAAGCTACCGGTACATTTTTTGGATTGCCTGCGTATACCTGGATGCTGAAAATTGGTGCTGCTATTATTGGAACAGAAACTGAACTGATATTAAAAAGTAGATGGGTTTTACCTGCCAGGTTATTGCAGGAAGGTTTTCAATTCGAATACCCATATTTGAAAGAAGCTTTAGAAAATATTATTAAAAATGTACCGCGAAAAAAATACCGTCTTTTATGAAAGAACTAATTAATGACCAGGCTTAATTACAATGATGATTGCCTGGTGCAGTTCTTGTAATTTTAGTGGTTTAAAATTTATCTCTTTTATGTCTTCAAAAAAAACGGTAGTACTGGGTGCTTCAGAAAACCCATCGCGTTATAGTTGCCTGGCCATCAACAGTCTTGCGGCGCATGACCATGCCACTATAGCAATTGGTAAAAAAGAAGGAAAAGTTGGCGACGTTGAAATAACTACTGAGCACCCGGAAGAAAAGGATGTTGACACTATAACATTGTATTTAAACCCATTAAATCAAAAACCGTATTACGACTACATACTTTCGTTACATCCGAAAAGAATCATTTTTAACCCCGGAACGGAGAATGATGAACTGATTGAATTGGCCCGGCAAAACGGAATTAAAACTATGGAAGCCTGTACGTTGGTACTGTTGAGTACCGGGCAATATTAGAATAAGAGGAAAAGTCAAAAAGTCATTAGTCATTAGTCAATTCAAATGAAAAAAAAGAGCATTCATCTTTGAACGGAAGAGTTTCATATTCATACTTTTTTACTTTTTACTTTTTCATTTTTACTTCCTTATCCACTTTTGTTTACAAAATTCTAATGTTGATGTGAAATTGCCACTGTATTAATGGGTAAATTACAGAAACCTATTTTATATGCTTTGGCGAAAATTTAGCGGAGAAACTATTGATCTTCCTATTAAGAATGCAGTTGAAACCGCTATAAAAAGAGAAGTACAGCTTGGATACAAGTTAAAAGTTTGTATTGGCACCGATAGCCAGGTTAAAGGCGCAGAAACCGAGTTTGCCACCGTGATTGTTTTTCTCAGGCAAGGCCACGGTGGATTCATGTACATCCACAACGAGAAAACCCGCCACAAATACAGCATAAAAGAACGCATGCTTGTTGAGGTTGCGAAGAGTATAGAAATAGCCTACGAATTATGCGACCTGTTTACTATTTACGACATAGACATGGAGGTTCATGCCGACATTAACACCAACCCACAGTTTAAAAGTAATGATGCGCTTCGCGAAGCAATGGGCTATATCTTAGGAATGGGCTTTGCTTTTAAGGCTAAACCTGAAGCATTTGCCAGCAGCAGTTGTGCTAATAAGGTGGTTAATTAGCCTTGAGCCATGAGCCAGTAGTCGGGAGCCAACAGCAAAAAGTTAGTTGTGGAGCCTGAAGCATGTAGCGGATAGGATAAAACTTGCACTTCTTTTCCCGGCTCAGGACTTCAGACTATCTGCTCCTTCTTTCCATTCTTTGTTGCAGGTTTCGATAAATGCTAACATTTTATCTCTGCCCGATTTTTTTTCGGCGCTGGTTAAAAAGTGTTGTGGTAAAAACTGCCAGGTCATACGCATCGCATCTAAAAACGCCTTTACATTGGCAGATACCGTGCGTTGGTTCTCCTTGTCAATTTTAGTGAACGCCAGCGTAAATGGTACTTCCCAGGCACCCAATTGATCTACAAAATCGAGATCAAGTTTTTGAGGGGTGTGTCTACTATCAATCAATAAAAACACATTTACCAAATTCTGTCTTTTGCGCAAATAGCCCTCTATCATTTGCTCCCATTTGCGACGGCTGGAAATTGAAACTTTTGCAAATCCATATCCGGGCAGGTCTACAATAAACCATTCGTCAGG
>JANPPB010000219.1:0-3142 GCA_031428295.1 Segetibacter sp.
GAAAAGTTTAATGATAGCCATCGTTTGCTTTGGTGCGTTAGCCTGTCAAAATCCCGAAGACAAAGCCAACCTCAAAACTGATACAACTATAGAATACCAGGAGGGCAGAACGCTCAACTCGCCGCCGGGAGCCACCTCGCCAGATACAACAGCAACACCAAGAATGGACTCAACATTGAAATAGTTGTTGATAAAAAAGGATTACAGAAATAGGACTTTTTGTTGGAAAGCAGAGTTACGATAGTTGTTGCAGCAGGCCTATTTCCTTGCAAACTCTTTGGATGGTATCTACCAAAGGGGTGTATGAGAATTGAGGAAAATGATGAAGCAGTTTGGTATTGTTAAAGGCTACATTGGTTAGGGCTGTATCGGCAGTTTCTCTGGTTAGTAAGGGATCGTTGCCACTAAAAAATCCTTTAATGGCTTCCAGTCTCCAAATAATACCGGCTAAGAAAGGCGTAACTTTTTTCTGTGCAGGTTTTTTTCCAAAGCCCTTTGCCATCATAGCAAATACCTGTTGGTAGGTTTTATTTTCAGCAGAAATGATGAAGCGCTGGCCATTAATGTCGCTTTCCATTAAAAGAGTCATAGCCTTTACCACATCCTGCACATCAACAAACCCTCCTGAACCCCCGGTATACCAGGAAAACTCGTTATAAGCCGATTTAAACATGCCTGCTGAGCCTTTGTTCCAATCTGCGGCTCCTAAAATAATTACCGGATTTACTATAACTGCCTGCAGACCTTCTCCTATTCCGCGCCATACCTCCATTTCTGCCAGGTATTTACTTTTACCATAATCGCTGTTGCTGGTTTCTTTGGTCCAGCTCATGGTCTCATCTATAACCTGCCCTTTACGAATACGCCCCAGTGCGGCAACAGAGCTTACGAATAACAATTTTTTAACGCCCGAGTTAATAGCAGCATTAACCACGTTGGCTGTGCCTTCAATGTTTATTTTAAACATTTCTAACCTTCGGGCCGGGTTAAAGGAAACGATTGCAGCGCAATGGTACACCTGTTCAATTCCAATCATTGTTTCTTCGAGGGCTACAATGTCAAGTATGTCACCTTTAATCCATTGAACAGAATCGAATTGTAAATCCGCAGGAACAGAGCCCCTATAAATGGCTATGATTTTTTTACCTTCTTTAGCCAGCTTTTTAATTAAATGGCTGCCAACCAGGCCTGTTCCACCGGTAACAAAAATTGTTGCATTGCCTGGTAGGTTGTGCATTTCAGGGGGTTCAGTTGGGGCAGTTAGTTGATCGGACATTCTATATATGCGTAAGCCTGTTAAAGCAGTTAGTAATTATAAAATCCCTGTTTTGTTTTACGGCCCAGTTTGCCGGTTTCTACCATCTGTTCCTGTAACAGGGAAGGCTTTAATCTTTCGGGCTTACCAAGGGCCTCGTAAACCGATTTGCTGGCGCTGAAGTTAATATCCATTCCTATCAGGTCTATTAACTTAAAGGGGCCCATTTTAAAACCGGATGCTTCCATCATCTCATCAATGGTTTCAATACCGGCAAGACCGGCTTCAACCATTTTCATTGCTTCCAAATAATAATGTCTTGCAACACGGTTAACAATAAAGCCCGGGAAGTCTCTACACAATACAGGAGTTTTACCCATCTTTTTTGCCAACTCTATAATTGTTTGTACAACCTGCGGGTCGGTTTGGCTTCCTTCAACCACCTCCACCAATTTCATTATAAAAGCAGGGTTGAAGAAATGCATACCCAACACCCTGTGGGCACAAACAGTTTTTTGGGCAATGCTATCTATGGATAGAGAAGATGTGTTGGTTGCAAAAATGGTGTGCTGGTTATTAATTGCCGCCAATTGATTAATGAGCCCAACCTTAGCTTCAATATTTTCTACAATGGCTTCTATGCATACATGTGCTATGCATTGCTCCAAACGGTTGATAAAGCAAAGTTTTTGTAAAGTTAAAAACCGGGCTTCCTCACTTAATTTCTCTTTTGCTACCTGTGAATTAAGATTGTTTTCAATGTCAGTCTTTGCCTTATTAAGCATGGCAGCATTTACATCAAACAAAATGGTTGTAAAACCTTGTTGTGCGGCCACCTGGGCAATGCCGGCACCCATAGTTCCAGCTCCGCAAACACATATTGTTTTAATCTCCATTAACAGGTTGTTTATAAACGCTTCAAATTTAATAGTTGTATCAATTGCTTTCTTTGATAATTTATTTTTCAAGCAGCCCGGGAATTAGAATGGCCACTGTGGCTAATTGCTTAATAAGATTGGCTATTCTTCTAAATTAACCAAAGCTTGTAAACTAAAAACCCCGGCATTGCCAGGGTTTTTAAAGATCTTAAAAATATGTTTAGTAAGATGCTGCTTTCTTTCTTTGTATCATGTTAGCATTCACATTCTCTTCCATTGGATGCACTGCAACTAATTTTTTAAGTTTGATGATACCTACAAAATGCATCATACGCATTACCATATAAGTAGGGTCAAACTCATACCACTTGCGAGCAAAGTTTGCGTTATTTTTTGCGTGGTGATGATTGTTCTGGAACAACTCACCCATTAGCAAAATCCCCCATGGTGAGGTGTTTTTAGAATAATCGCCATTATTAAAATTACTATAGCCTAATTTATGACCAAACCAGTTTACTACAGCACCCTGTATGGGTCCCATTAAAAAATGAAAAGGTAACAATAAGAAAAACCACGCTGATGGAGCAAAGGCCACATAAAAAGCTATATAACCTGCAGAGAACAATAAACGGCTGGTCCAGCTATAGCCAATGCGATCGAGTTTTTCCCAGATAGGTAAATACTCACGTGTGAATTGCTTATCAGGTAACCTTTCGCCTGTTAAAAAAGCCTGGTAAATTTTGGCGGTATGTAACATCATATGCCAAACATCTTTAAAAAAGTGTGGCGAATGTGGGTCTTGTTCTGTATCGCTGTACTCGTGGTGCATACGGTGCATTACTGCATAAGCTCTTGGCACTAAAAACGACGAACCCTGTGTAAACCAGGTTAAAAAGTAAAACACTTTCTCCCACGTTTTGGTGGTTGTATACATTTGGTGCGAAGCAAAGCGATGCAGGAAAAAGGTATGGAAAAACAAAGACAAAAACCAATGTCCAAAAAAGAATGC
>JANPPB010000220.1:0-10007 GCA_031428295.1 Segetibacter sp.
TCTTTTGCTTCGCTATCTTTTATCATCAGGGCAGCCTGTTTGTCTACCAGGTGTTGTGCGTTTGCTGTCTGGTGATCTTCGGCTGCAAATGGAAACGGAACAAATACTACGGGCTTTTTTGCAACACACAATTCTGTTACTGCCATCGCTCCTGCCCTCGACACCACCACGTCGGCTGCTGCATAAGCCATTTCCATTTGGGTTATAAAATCGCTAACCCAAATATTTATATGCGGCTTAGCTGCTTGCTTATAGGCTTCGCCTGAAGCAGAGCCCGTTTGCCAAATCAGTTGCAGGTTGTTCAATGAAAAATAATCCAAATGATTAACCAGTGCTTCATTGATGCTTTTTGCCCCGAGGCTGCCACCTACTGCCAGTATGGTTGTTTTGTTTGGATCCAAACCAAAAAACCGGAAAGCCTCATCACGGGTTACCGTTGAATGTGCAATGGAACTGCGAATCGGGTTACCAGTAATCATGATTTTATTGATCGGGAAAAACTTTTCCATGCCCGTACCCGCTACAAATATTTTAGTAGCCTTTTTACCAAGCAGGATGTTTGTTTTTCCTGCAAAAGAATTGCTCTCGTGTATATAGGTTTTAATGCCTTTAGTTTGAGCATAGCGCAACACAGGGAAACTTGAATACCCGCCCACACCTATTACTGCTTCGGGTTTAAACTGATTTATGATGTTGCGTACCTTCAAAAAACTTTTGACCAGTTGAAAGGGCAAGCCTATATTTTTTATCAAAGAACTTCTGTCAAATCCCGCAATGTCTAATCCTTCAATTCTATAGCCTGCCTGCGGAACCTTCTCCATTTCCATCCTGTCTTTTGCACCAACAAATAATATATCGGCTAAAGGATGATGTTTTTTAATAGCATTTGCAATAGCAATCGCCGGAAAAATATGTCCACCGGTTCCACCACCCGCGATTATGATGCGAAGCCCCCCCGCCCCCCGAAGGGGGGAGTTAGGTGATGTATTATCGTTGTCTTCGCCTGTATTCATTTTATATATTGCAAATCGAAATTTTGACTATTCACTATTCACTATTCACTATTCATTATTCATTGTTCATTGTTCACCTGCTGCTACTGTTTCATCTGTACAAGAGTGCGACGCAACAACTGCTTCCTTATGCTACCACGCCGGGCTCCCCCATCTTCTTCTTTTGCTTTTCAATAACTGATTTAATAGCATCTGCTTCTGGTGGATTTACCGGCACCGAAACCGGTCCTTTACCTTCGAGCTGCTCTACATTACGGGCCACACTTAAAATAATACCGATAGAAGCACAGGTGAACAAAAACGAACTACCACCCATACTTACCAGGGGCAACGTAATACCCGTTACCGGAACCAGGTTAACTGCTACAGCCATATTTGCCATTGCCTGTATCACCAATGTGAAGCTTAAGCCCAACGCCAGAAACGCACCGAAAGCAAAGGGACATCTGCGAAAAACCATGATGCAACGCAGCAGAAAAACCAGGTAGATAAATATGATCATCCCGCCACCGACCAGTCCGTACTCTTCGAGTATAATGGCATAAATCATATCGGAATAAGGATGCGGCATAAAGTTTTTTGCCTCGCTGTTACCGGGACCTTTACCAAACACTCCACCCTTTGCAATCGCAATTTTAGCCTGCTGTACCTGGTAAGGTGTTTCATCGGCCTTTGCATATATAAAGTCTTGTACGCGATGGATCCACGTACCCACACGACCCACACTTGCCAACTGCGTAACAGCTTTACCTTTTTTACCTTCTTCGTTGGGTGTATGCGTTAATACTGCAATAGAAATTAACAACAACACCGGCACCAGCGCAATGGCTATAACACCTAAAATATGTTTAGCCCTGCAACGTCCAATGAACATGAGCAGCAAGCTTGTTGCTCCCGTTAATAATGCCGTTGATAAGTTGGCCGGTAGGATTAGCAAACATATAATTGCTACCGGCACTATGATGGGCAAAAAGCCTTTCTTCCAGTCCTGTATCACATCCTGCTTGCGGCTTAACTGTCTGCTCAGGTACATAAACAATCCCAACTTGGCAAGGTCGCTTGTTTGAAAGGTGAGGTTGATGATAGGTAGCTTTATCCAGCGGCTTCCATCGTTGATGGTAGCACCAAAAAAATACGTGAACAACATTAATGGTATGGCTATCAAAAAAAGATAGAGCGCAATACGCGAATACAATGTGTAATTAATTCGGTGTGCAAAGTATACCACCAACACCCCGATAATTATAAAGGCAAATTGCTTGAAGAGGTACACTTCTGTATTGCCCTTATACATTTTATAAGCAAGAGAACCGGTAGCGCTATATACAACTAACAATGATGTTAGGGCTAATAAAATAACTATGCCCCAAATATATTTATCGCCCCTGGTACGCCTGAGCAAAGCATGCCCCACACCTTTACCATTGGCGTTTTTTAAACCGGATAATATGTTTGTGTTATTGATCATTTATGGCCTCCCCACCCTCCAAAGGAGGGAGGACTTGATGTGGCTTTAGTTTATTTTCTGTATTACATCTGTCAACATTCATCTAACATCTCTTCGACCTCACCCTCGGTCCCTCCCCGAAGGAGAGGGAGGACTGGATGTGCATGCTTTTGCTGAGATTACATTCCTCTGGTCTCCAATCACCTCGTCATGTCCTACGTCCTCTTTCAGCCATCTGTCATCTGTCAACTTACATCTCCTATCTTTCATCTCCTCTCTTCTTACTTCCATCTCCCATTTATCATCTGTCATCTGTTAACTGTTAACTCCTGTCTTCCTGCTTTCGACCTCACCCTCGGTCCCTCTCCTAAGGAGAGGGAGGACTTGATGTGGGATGCTCTGTGTCTACCTCCTATCTTCTGCCATTATCTCCTACCTACTATCTCCTATCTTCCTTCTATCTTCTACCTTCTATCTCCTATCTTCTATCTTCTCTCACAACTCCTTTACTGCCTCTTTAAATTTCTTACCCCTTTCTTCATAATTTTTAAACAAGTCAAAGCTTGCACATGCAGGGCTTAGCAATACAATATCTCCTTTGACAGCAAGATTAAATGCGGCTTGCACTGCATCAGATGCGCTGGTAGTTTCAATCATGGTGGGTACCATGCCTTTGAAGTAGGTTAGTATCTTTTCATTGTCGACACCCATACAGACAATGGCTTTTACCTTTTCCTTAACCAGGTCTTCAATAATGCTGTAATCGTTGCCCTTATCTATACCACCCAGGATTAGGACTGCACTTTTCTTAACGCTTTCCAACGCATACCAGGTACTGTTTACATTGGTTGCTTTGCTATCGTTTATAAAGTCAACTCCACGTACTGTTGCCACATATTCCAGACGATGTTCCAGGCTTTCAAAAGTCTTTACCACATCTCTTATTTTCTCTTTACGTATACCTACCGATACGCCTGCAAGGCCAGCTGCCATAGTGTTGTATTGATTGTGTTTACCCTTGATGGCAAAATCGTAAACGCTCATATTTACTCTTTCTTCGTTAACTCTTAGCATCATTTGGTCTCCCTTAATGAATGCTCCTTTCTTTACTTCTTGCTTCATAGAAAATGGCAGTGGGTTAGTATGTGGTTTTAATAATTCTAAATGCCTCGTGATTACCTCATCATCCAAACAATAAATGAAACAATCATCTTCTTGCTGGTTTTCTATTATCCTGAACTTGCTGTTTATATAATTTTCAAACTTGTAATCGTACCGGTCAAGATGGTCTTCAGTTATGTTCAAAAGCACAGCAACGTCCGGCCTGAAATCCCTGATATCATCCAATTGAAAAGAACTGATCTCAGCTACATAAAACTCCTTTGGATCTGCCGCTACCTGCCTTGCAAAAGAGTACCCTATGTTACCAACCAAAGCTGCATCCAAACCGCCTTGCCTGCACATTTCATATATCAGCGTGGTAGTAGTACTCTTGCCATTGCTACCTGTGATGGCAATAATTTTGCTGTTGCCTTTATACCAGTATGCAAACTCTATTTCACTTATCACCAGAATGTTAGCAGACCTTATCTTTTTAACCATCTCATTCTTCTCACCAATACCCGGACTTTTAATAACCAATGAGGCACTTAATATTTTTGCTTCGTTATGATTACCTTCTTCAAAAGCAATGTTATTGTCAATGAGCTCCTGTTTATGTTCTGGTTTTATGGTGCCACCATCGCTTACAAAAACATCGTAACCTTTTTGTTTTGCAAGCAGTGCAGCACCTATACCACTTTCACCTGCACCGAGAATAATTATACTTTCCTGCCCCCCCGCCCCCCGAAGGGGGGAACCGTGATGCCCCGCCTCTGAAGAGGGACTACTGATCTCCGGGTCATGTTCATTCATTAGTGCTTGTTCTTTTTACTTTATTTTTTGGGTCCGAACGGTAAACCTTTCCTCATCATCGTTGCGTCGCACTCTTGTACTTGTAAATCTTCATTCAGCTTGCTTCTCCACGTCTTCACCTCATCCTCGTTCCCTCTCCCAAGGAGAAGGAGGCCAAGCGGTAAGACACTATTCATCATTTACCTAACAAATCATCATCACCCTACTTGTCAACTTTCTCATCGCACCACTTCATTCCTCAACTGATATGCCTGTTTCCAGAACTCCCTTCGGGAGCAGGGGTGTTGTCATCTTATCGTCCTTCCTTTATCAATCACCCTTCATCTTGCTCCGCGATCACTCTGTCGCAGCCTAGTGGTTCTTTCCCTTACTCCCCCCTTTGGGGGGCAGGGGGGCTCTACCTTATCTTCAAACTCATAATCGAAAACACTAAACACAGAACGGTTACAATCCAAAACCTAACTGCAATCTTACTTTCATGGTAACCTACTTTTTGATAATGATGGTGCAGTGGACTCATCTTAAATACCCTTTTACCAATGCCATACTTTTTGCGGGTGTATTTAAAATAAGACACCTGTATAATGACACTTAAATTTTCGATGAGGAATACGCCACACATAATGGGCACAAGCCATTCTTTACGAACAATGATGGCCAATGCCGCAATGATGCCCCCGAGGGCCAGGCTGCCTGTGTCGCCCATAAACACTTGTGCGGGGTAGGCATTGTACCAAAGAAAACCCACACATGCACCAATGAATGCTCCAATAAAAATGCTCAACTCACCAAGGTTGGGTATGTACATAATATTGAGGTACTCAGCAAAATTGATGTTACCACTTACATAGGCAAATATGCCCAGGCAAACGCCTATTAAAGCTGATACACCTGTTGCCAATCCATCTAATCCATCGGTTATATTAGCACCGTTTGATACTGCCGTTATAATAAAGATTACTACCAGTATGTACAGCACCCATGTGTAAGGCGCCCATGAAACGGGCAACAATTTTGAATAGTTGAACTCATGATTCTTAATAAATGGAATAGTAGTAATAGGCGTTTTAACAGTTACAAACCGATGTCGTTCTCCATCAATTAATCTTACAGTATCCCTAATTAATTTTTCACCACGTTGTATGGTGGTATCTCTTGCAGTTACATTGTATGCTGACATAACCTCCCGCTGTACGGTTACACTCGGACTAAAATATAATGTTGCCCCTACTATAATTCCCAGCATTACCTGGCCAAAAATTTTAAATCTACCAGCCAGTCCATCGCTGTCCGTCTTCTTATAATCTATGCCTTGCTCTTTAGCAATACGCTTTGATTTGAGCTTCAGGTAATCATCAATAAAACCTATGATGCCCAACCAAACCGTACTCAGCAACATCAATCGTATGTACACTTTCTCCAGGTTAGCAAACAGCAATGTTGGAATTAATATCGCCAGCAAAATGATAATACCGCCCATAGTGGGTGTTCCCTTCTTTTCCTTTTCTCCTTCAAGACCCAGGTCTCTCACAGACTCACCAATTTGTTTTTTACGCAGGTAATTAATAAGGCTGCGACCAAAAACTGTAGTAATAATTAACGATAACAATACAGCCAGTAACACACGAAAGGTGATAAAAGTGAATAGACCAATCCCCGGGAATTTCATCCCATTTTTTGTCATCCATTCAAAAATGTGATACAGCATTTTTATTAATTAAAAAGTAAAAAGTAAAAAGTAAAAACCGGTAGGTTACCAGGTCTGTTGCCCTTACTTTTCAATGTTCATTTTTTCATTCACCATTAACCATTTAATACTCACTATTCACCACTCACTATTCACTACTCACCACTCACTATTCTCTATTCATTATTCACTATTCATTATTCATTATTCATTATTCATTATTCACTCACTCTACTTATCCAACATCACAAACATTTCGTGCAAAACAGCTTTGTCATCAAATGGAAATCGCTTGCCTTTTATCTCCTGATATTTTTCATGGCCCTTACCTGCTATTAAAATAATGTCGTCTGTCTTTGCAAAACTCACGGCTGTCTTAATAGCTTCCTTTCTGTCGGCTATCGATATAAACTTGCGCCTGGCCGCACTGTTGAGGTTTGTTTCCATCTCCTTCAAAATCTCCAGGGGATCTTCACCCCGGGGATTGTCACTTGTAAAAATCACACGGTCACTCAGCTCACATGCTACCTCGCCCATAACCGGTCTTTTGGTTTTATCCCTATCGCCACCACAGCCCACAACGGTTATAACCTGCTCCGTTCCCTTTCTCAATTTCTTAATAGTGCTCAGTACATTCTCAAGTGCATCAGGAGTATGAGCATAGTCTACAATGCCTATTATCTTTCCATTGCTTACTATGTAATCAAACCTTCCTTCTGCGCTTGTCATCATACTGAGTGCTGTCAAAACATCTTCACTGTTTTCTCCAAGGGTAGTTGCTGCACCGTAAACAGCTAACAGGTTATAAGCATTAAACTCACCTATCATTCTAAAGTGTACTTCCTTTTCGTTAACGGTCATTATAAGTCCCGTCAAAACATTTTCCAGAATTTTTCCTTTAAACTCGGCAAGTGTTTTAAGGCTGTAGTAATACTTACGGGCAGGCGTGTTTTGCAACATCACCGTTCCTCTTTTATCATCAGCATTACTTATAGCAAAAGCCGCCGCAGGCAAGCCATCGAAGAATTGCTTTTTAACCTTTATGTATTCATCAAAGGTTTTATGATAGTCAAGGTGGTCGTGGGTGATGTTGGTAAAAATGCCACCTACAAAAGACAACCCTGTAGTGCGGTGCTGGTGTATGGCATGACTGCTTACTTCCATAAACACATGGGTACACTCGGCCTTAACCATTTGCTGCAACAGGTTATTTAAACTAACTGCATCGGGTGTTGTATGTGTTGAAGAACTAACCGTTTTACCTATAAAATTTTCAACAGTACTTATCAGTCCGCACTTATAACCTAATTGAGTAAAAAGCTTATATAAAAGCGTAGCCACCGTGGTTTTTCCATTAGTACCTGTAACTCCAATAAGCTTTAAACGGGTTGAAGGCTCGTTGTAAAAATGATGTGCTAAATAGGCAACGGCTTCGTTGGTATTGTTGACCTGCAAAAACGTAACTCCATCGTTTAACAACAGCGGTACATCTTCGCAAACAATGGCTCTGGCACCTTTTTCAATAGCTGTTGTTATAAATGAATGCCCATCACTTAAAGCTCCCTTGATGGCAACAAATAAAGATCCGTTGGTAACCTTGCGACTATCTATCTGTACATCCTTTACTACAAGGTTAGTTGTGCCATGCACCGACTGCAATCGAACGTTGTATAATATGTCCTGTAGCTTTGCCATGTAGTGTGCACTTCATAAAAAGAAGTGCCTGTATTTTTAACTGAGTTGTATTGTTATGGATTGTCCCCGCCTGATACCCTGCCCTGCAACTATTGATTGGGCGGCCACTTTGCCTTTACCTGATATGGTTACTTTCAATCCTAAATTTTCACACAAGTACACTGCATCTTTAAGCCCCATACCCGCCAGTGAAGGCATAACCTTCGACGAAATATTTTGGGTACTTACCACACTGCCTGTACCCTGTTTGTACATGCGACTGTAATTGCTGGTACCCGTTGTTTCTGTAACCGGCATTTGCAATTGAGCAGCCACCTTCTTTATATCTTTTGTATAACCAGCGTAGTTGTAAAAGACACTATCGTTACGGTTAAAGTTTGAGTCTTGCAACTCATTGGTTCGGGTAACTTTAAGAGCATAAATTTTATCTGCTATTTCTTTAAACACCGGACCTGCAACCGCAGCCCCGTAAAAAAATAGCGCATGAGGTTTGTTTTTAATGACTACTATAATGCTGTATTGTGGGTTGTCGGCCGGAAAGTAACCGGCAAACGATGACTGGTATATTTTATCAGCATAGCCTCTTTTGCCATTTGCCACAAGGGCAGTTCCTGTTTTACCGGCTATCTTATACTGACGGCTTTGCAAGCTTACACCAGTACCTTCCAGCATAACACCTTCCAAACATTCTTTCAGGCTCTTTAAAGTTGATGCCGAACAAATACTATCATTGACAACTACCGGTTCAAACTTTTTATAACTAATGCCGTCCTGGCTTATTTCGTTAACCAGGTAAGGCTTCATCATTACACCGTTATTGGCAACCGCATTGTACAAGCTCAATGTTTGCAATGGAGTAACCAACAGGTTGTATCCAAATGCCATCCATGGCAATGCGGTGCGGCTCCATTGGCTATTACCCGGCCTGTACACAACTGGCTTAATTTCGCCTCTCACATCAATGCCGGTTAGGGTATCCATTCTCAGCCGATGCAGATGATCTACAAATCGGTTGGGGTTGGTGTTGTAATGCATCCATGCAAGCTTGGCCATACCTACATTGCTGCTATGTTCAAAAGCTTGTTTTACGGTTACGTTTTGTAAGCCATGTTCTTCGCTGTCGTATACGGTCTGCCCGTTTATTTTCCACACGCCACCTTCCAGGTTGATACCGCTGCGAAGTGATATTTTTTTATCTTCCAACAATGCAAGCATGGTGGCTAACTTAAAAGTTGAGCCCGGTTCTGATGGAGTGATAGCATAATTGTAATCTTCGAAGTAGCTGCCATCTTTAGATTTTCCAAGGTTGGCAATGGCTTTTACCTTACCTGTCCTTACTTCCATAACTATGGCACATCCATGCTCCGCTTCATTGCCAATCATCATCTTCATTAATGCGTTTTCGGTTATGTCCTGTATGCTCACATCAAGCGTAGTAATTACATCTTTTCCATTCTCCGGTTCCACTTCAAAATTATCAACCGGTACACTTGCACCACCTGAAATAAACCGAACCAACCGCTTGCCTGCAGTACCGGTAAGCTGGGCATCGTACGTAACTTCAAGACCAACTTTATTGTTGTCTCTTAAAAGCCCGATTGTACGGTATGCAAGCATTTTATATGGATTTAATCGTATGATCTTTTTATCCGGTATAAAACCACTTTTGTTGCGACCCAACCTAACAAGTGGAAATGTTTTTAACTGCTGGTAATCTTTAAACGAAAGCTTCTTTTTCAATAGAAAATACCTGTCTTTCTCTCTGTACCCCATTTGCAGTAGTTGCTTGTATTCTGCTGCTGATCTGTCTGCAAAAAGATTTGATAGCTGGTAGGTTAAAGAGTCCAGGTTTTCTTTAAAACGCTTACCACTTTTTTCCCGTAAACCATCGGCCATAAAATCTATGTATATGTCAAACTGCGGAATACTGGTGCTGAGCATGTTACCATCTTCGCTATAAATTGTGCCCCGTTCAGCATCCAGTTCTACAATTCGTTGATGTAAACTATCACTCATGCCCCGCCAATATGCACCCTCTGCCTGTTGTATATAAATAGCTTTACCAAAAATGGTAATACCCACCAGGGCCATTAAAATAAAGGCCAGGTACACCCGCCATAATATGTCTTTTTTAACCTCCACGCTTCCTTGCTATTTATGTCCGTCTCTGTTTGTAAGTTCAATTGGTTTGAGGTTGCAATGCCTTTATCCTAAAAGGCGGATTACTGTCGGGCTGCAAGCCAAGAGGTTC
>JANPPB010000221.1:0-2422 GCA_031428295.1 Segetibacter sp.
GGTATCTTTTGTAGTACCATAATTATCGTTCAACCAGGCTACATCAATCTCAATATCGAAGTGACCAATGTTACAAACGATGGCTTTATCTTTCATTGATTTGAAATGCTCAGCAGTAATCAAATCTCTGCAACCAGAAGCAGTAACAACAATGTCAGCTTCTTTAACAGCGTCAATCATCTTCTTTACTTCATAACCATCCATAGCAGCTTGCAGTGCACAGATAGGATCAATCTCGGTAACGATTACACGTGCACCCGCTCCACGCAACGATGCTGCAGAACCTTTACCTACATCACCATATCCACCAACAACAGCAACTTTACCTGCCATCATAATATCAGTAGCACGACGGATTGCATCTACCAAACTTTCCTGGCAACCATATTTGTTATCGAACTTAGATTTAGTAACGCTATCGTTTACATTGATAGCAGGAATAGGCAATGTGCCTGCAGCCATACGCTCATACAACCGGTGAACACCAGTTGTCGTCTCTTCGCTAAGACCTTTAACGTGTTGGATCAACTCAGGATATTTATCAAAAACCATGTTGGTCAAATCACCACCATCGTCAAGTATCATATTCAATGGACGGTCCTCACCACCAAAGAATAATGTTTGTTCAATACACCAGTCAGCATCTTCCTGGCTCTGCCCTTTCCATGCAAATACACCAATACCTGCGGCAGCAATTGCAGCAGCAGCCTGGTCTTGCGTAGAAAAGATGTTGCAGGAGCTCCACTTAACTTCGGCGCCAAGAGCAATCAAAGTTTCAATAAGCACAGCGGTTTGAATCGTCATGTGAAGGCAACCGGCAATGCGTGCACCTTTCAATGGTTGGCTAGCGCCATACTCTTCGCGAAGGCTCATCAGCCCCGGCATTTCAGCCTCAGCCAAACGGATTTCTTTGCGGCCCCAAGCAGCCAGACTAATGTCAGCCACTTTATACTTCAGGCTGAAGTCGATGTTTGAATTTGTTGTTGTTGTCATATTCTTTGTTTCGAGATTTCTGATTTGATTTTAGGGCCGCTAAGTCGCAAAGGCGGCTAAGTAACGCTAAGGATAAAGACAATTAAATCTTCGGGCCGCTTTGTGTCTTCGTGTCTTTGCGGCCATTGTCTTTTTACTTTACAAATGTACCCTGCTTAGGAGAATATTCTATACCAACTACAATCTTTAGGCTAAAGGTTAGATATCCCCTACTTTCACAGGACAAACGCCCAGTTTACCATGGCAAAGGCAACCAAAAAAGATGATTCAACTATTGCACAAACACCGCTTGATAGTAAAGACTTAGCAATCCTCCGACTACTACAGGAGAATGCCCGCATCACGGTAAAAGAAATCTCCGACAAAATCCACCTCAGCACAACCCCCGTTCACGAACGCATTAAACGCATGGAAGAAAGCGGCGTGATTAGACAATATGCCACTTTAGTTGACCACGCCAAAGTAAAAAAGGGCTTAATGGTCATATGTTATGTCTCATTAAAACAGCACAGCAAAAATGCAGGCGACAAGTTTATCAAAACCATTAATGAGCTGGAAGAGGTGATTGAGTGTTACAACATTTCAGGCGAATTTGACTTTATGCTAAAGGTGGTTTCTGAAGACATGAATGCATATTATAATTTTCATGTAAATAAATTAAGCCAGATCGAGAACATGGGTAACGTGCAGAGCATTTTTGTAATGGGCATTATAAAGCAAACGCACAGGGTAGTGTAAATAAGTTTTAACCTTGGAGACATTTTTCATTTATAGTTTAAGTAAATTTTTAGAAATAGCAGGTAGTTGGCTGTCAGGCTATTGTATTTTTCATTAAACTTTTATATACTTGTTGCAAATCAAAATAATTCATTCAAACAAGTACCATGAAAAAATTTATCGGGTTACTACTGGCATTTTCAGGCTTCGTAATCTATTCGTGTAACAACAATCAATCGCCGGTTGCAGAGCCGGGTTCTAATCTTACCAAAGACAGCTTAATACACAGGGGCGAATACCTGGTGAATGTTATGGGCTGCGAAGACTGTCATTCACCCAAAAAAATGAGTCCCCAGGGTCCGGTGCCGGATCATGATTTAATGCTGTCGGGGCATCCTGCATCAATGCCGTTACCAATGATTGATACGGCAGCTTTGAAAAACTGGTTACTATTTAGCCAGGATTTAACTGCCTTTGTAGGTCCGTGGGGTACCTCGTATGCAGCTAACCTTACCAGCGATGAAAGTGGTATTGGCAAATGGACCGAAGCACAATTTTTTACTGCAATCAGACAAGGAAAATCTAAAGGCATGGTTAATGGACGAGACTTATTACCACCAATGCCATGGCCAGTCTTTGCCAAACTAACCGATACAGACCTAAAGTCAATTTTCTATTTTTTACAAACTATAAAACCCATAAGTAATGTAGT
>JANPPB010000222.1:0-1906 GCA_031428295.1 Segetibacter sp.
ATAGACGCACCCACTATACTGGGAGCAACCGTATTGCTAAATAAATAGGGACGGCTGCGTTGGCGTAACAATTCAATTATTTCTTTACGGCCACTTGTAAAACCACCACTGGCACCGCCCAAAGCCTTACCCAATGTTCCTGTTATAATATCAACCCTACCCATAACGCCCCGGTATTCGTGAGTGCCCCTACCGGTTTTGCCTAAAAATCCACTTGAGTGGCATTCATCAATCATTACAATGGCATCGTACTGATCGGCGAGGTCGCAAATCCTGTCGAGTTGAGCGATAGTTCCATCCATGCTAAAAGAGCCATCGGTAACAATAATCCTGCTTCGCGATTTATGGCTGGCTATTAATTTATCCTCCAGGTCTTTCATGTCGTTGTGCTCGTAACGAAAGCGCCTGGCTTTGCAAAGCCGTACTCCATCAATAATCGAAGCATGATTTAAAGCATCGCTGATAATAGCATCTTCGTCACCAAAAAGAGGCTCGAACAAACCGCCATTTGCATCAAAAGCTGCCGCATATAAAATGGTGTCTTCTGTTCCTAAAAATTCTGCAAGCTTACTTTCCAACTGCTTGTGTATGTCTTGTGTTCCACAAATGAAACGCACACTGCTCATGCCGTAACCATGTGTGTCTATAGCGTGGTGTGCTGCTTCAATTACTTTTGGGTGAGAAGACAAGCCCAGGTAATTGTTAGCACAAAAATTCAGCACTGTCTTTCCATTTACAACTATCTCAGCACCCTGATCGCTGGTTATGATGCGTTCGGTTTTAAACAATCCAGCCTCTTGAATTTCCTGTACTTCTTCTCTTATCCTGTTTACAAAATTTTCATTCATAGTAAAAGTTTTTTGCGGCAGTAAAGGTAACATAGCAGTCAAATAATCGAACGGGTTATCACAGCAACTGATTAATGTTTAAACGCTTGTTTTTCAGCCCAAAAAATGGCTGTTAATCATTTGTGAAATGGAGTTTTATTAAAAACTATTTTCAAAAAGCTGTAACATTCTACAATTATCTTCGTACTAACTACCTAAACAACTATTATGAAACCTGAGCCGATCTTCCGCACAATTTTCGCTTTTCTTGTAGTTGCAGGTAGCATTCTTTTTTTATTTGGAGCCCGGGAAATTTCAATAGCAAATAATTCAATAGCAAATAACTTAAAGCAAACCAATATTTGCGAGACTGAACCAGACCCACCTTTTGAACAAAGCATTACTGAGTTTATATTTTTTGAGTCAGTTACCAAATACCTGGTTATCTCCCTTATAAAATAACCTTCCGGCTTTTGCCGGATTTTTTTTGCTTTTGCTGTAACTTAAATTAGCAAGCATCGTATAACCTTCAAAGCAACCATCCTGAACATACCCGCTGTTTTATGACTGACAAACAATACAATAAATGTGTAGACTTATACGCTGATAATGTATACCGGTTTATTGTAAAAAATATTCGCAACGAGGAAGATGCAAGGGACATTGTACAAACTGCCTTTGAGAAAATGTGGCGTAACCGAAATTCTGTTGAAAATGATAAGAGCAAGTCTTTTTTGTTTACAGTGGCCTACAACCAAATGATTGACCATATACGCAAGAACAAACGCATTACGCTAAAGGAAGATTTTAATAAGCAGGCAGGTGTGTATGAAATGCGAACTACCCAAAACAATGCAAAAAAAATGTTGCATGAAGCATTGGGCAAGTTAAACGAAACCCAGCGCAGCCTGGTTATGCTAAAAGATTACGAAGGGTATAGCTATGAAGAAATTGGAAAGATTACAGGACTGAACGAAAGCCAGGTAAAAGTTTACCTGCACCGGGCAAGATTAACGCTGCGCAATTACCTGGTAAGCCCCGAAAATGTATTGTGATTGAGAAAGTGAACTAAGAAAATT
>JANPPB010000223.1:0-1932 GCA_031428295.1 Segetibacter sp.
AGTAAACGTTCTTTATCTGCTTCTTCATTTGGCTGCACACCCTGCTTTTCTAATTGCTGTAACACAAAAAAGTCTATCTCATTCTTACACCATTTCTTATTATCAACCTTAGGCAAAGCAGTTTTTTTAGGTGGAGTAAAAGCCCAGTGCTTTTCATATTTGGCACCCTGTTTAATCCATTTTTTTATCAACCCTATTTCATGTTCGTTCAACAGGCTAAGATGCGATTCAGGCTCCGGCATCTGGTATGAAGGATCTTTTGAAGTGATACGTTTAAACAATTCAGATTGTTCCGGATTACCTTTTACAATAGCCCAGGCACCCTTTGTTTCTTTAAGGGGGGCAAATGCAGAATCTTCTATATCTAACCTGAAATTTGCTTTCCTCTTATTCCCATCAGGGCCATGACATGCAAAACATTTATCGGAAAGTATGGGGCGAATGTGAAAATTATAACTAACAACTTCGGGTATGGAATCTTTACCGGTTGCACCTTTATTATTACTGAATAAAATAAATCCGGTAATAATTATTACCAGCGATAATACAATGATGAATATTTTTTTATTCATAGTTATGGCAAAACGTTTATTGAAAATGTAGTATCCTACAAAACAGAAAAGTACCGAAAAAAAATGAACTCATACCTGCAACTCTGGTTCTTTTACACCTAACATTTTTTTTAAGGCTGGAACAGAGAGGGCAGGGAGCCTTAGCTTAAGGTAACTAAGCAATGGCTGTATATAAAATTGCTGGTATTGCTGCCATATAATTTGATGTATGCCATAATGGTCAGTTTAAAAACTATAACTGAATGGGCTAACTTCGACCCTTAAATTTTAAGATGCAGGAAGAAATAGGTACACTAGTAAGGGTATGACAAATCAACCATGCATTTAATCAAAGAATGAAATGACGAAAAATATTAATGCGGGAAATGAATTAACCAATAACGAAAGTGGGGTTCACGGCCAGTACAAAAACTGGTTTCTGGACTATGCTTCGTATGTAATATTAGAAAGAGCGGTACCTGCATTAGAAGATGGTTTAAAGCCAGTTCAGCGCAGGATATTACACTCGATGAAGGAGATGGATGATGGCCGCTTTAATAAAGTGGCCAACATCATTGGTCAGAGTATGCAGTACCATCCGCATGGCGATGCTTCGATTGGGGATGCCCTGGTAAACATGGGGCAGAAAGAGTTGATGATAGAAACACAAGGCAACTGGGGCGATGTAAGAACGGGAGATGAAGCTGCTGCTCCCCGTTATATAGAGGCAAGGCTAAGCAAGTTTGCATTAGAAGTTGCTTTTAATGCAAAAACAACAGAATGGCAATTGAGTTATGATGGCCGTAAAAACGAGCCGGTTACTTTACCCATGAAGTTTCCTTTGTTACTGGCGCAGGGTGCCGATGGTATAGCCGTGGGTTTATCTACTAAAATTTTACCTCACAATTTTTGCGAATTAATAGACGCCTCCATAAAATTTTTACGTGGTAAAAAGTTTGAGATTTTTCCTGATTTTCAAACGGGCGGAATGATTGATGTAACAAACTATAACGAAGGAAAAAGGGGAGGAAAGGTTAGGGTAAGGGCAGCCATAGAAGAGTTAGATAAAAAAACACTCGTTATACGCAACGTACCTTTTGGCGTAACGGTTTCATCGCTTTGCGACAGCATTGTAAAAGCCAACGAAGCAGGTAAAATAAAGGTGAAGAAAGTTACCGATACCACTGCTGCTAATGTTGAAATTATGGTGGAATTGGCACAGGGTATATCAACCGATATTACCATTGATGCCCTTTATGCTTTTACCGATTGCGAGGTAGGCATTTCGCCCAATGCATGCGTTATTGTAGACCAGAAACCGTTGTTTATGACGGTGCAGGACTTACTTAAATTAAGTGCGGATAAAACCAAAGAGTTATTA